>JBDTQN010000222.1:0-4701 GCA_039932215.1 Pseudolysinimonas sp.
GGGGTTGAACATATGTTCGATCGAATGTATGTTCGGAACACAGGTTCGCATCCGGCTCCTCCGGCCGAGCGAGACGGATGCGGAACCTGTCTAACTTTCAGGCACGAGAAAGAAGCGCGTGATGACCACCATTGCCTTCGCAACCGCTCCGGCTCCTCGGCTGCGCCTGACGTCGCGTGGTCGGTTCGTGCTCGGCAGCCTTGCTGTGGTCCCGGTCGTGGCGATCGCCCTTTTCCTGGGCCTGGGTGCTGCTCCCAGCGTCGCTGCTGGGCCCGAGGCCGCGTCCACCTCGTTCACCTACGTCAGCGTCGCTCCGGGGCAGTCGCTGTGGCAGCTCGCCGAGCAGGTCGCGCCCCAGGCCGACCCGCGTGAGGTGGTCGCCGACATCCTGACGCTCAACAACCTCAGCTCGGGCGATATCCAGCCGGGTCAAGAGCTGGCGATCCCGACGCAGTACGGGCAGTAATTTGGGGGAGTGGCCTCTCTCGATGACCTTCCGATCCGTGACGACCTGCGCGGTCTGACGCCATACGGCGCGCCCCAGCAGCACGTGCGGTACGCCCTGAACGTCAACGAGAACACCCACGCGGTTCCCGAAGCTGTGGCACGCGACATCGTCGAGTCGCTCGCCGCGGCCGTCCTCACGATCAACCGGTATCCCGACCGCGAGTTCACGACGCTGCGCGAGTCTCTCGCCGGCTACCTCGGCCACGGCATCACGCCCGACCAGGTGTGGGCGGCGAACGGCTCGAACGAGATCATTCAGCAGCTTCTGCAGGCATTCGGCGGTCCGGGACGCAGCGTGCTGGGCTTCCCGCCCACCTATTCGATGCACTCCATCATCGCGTCCGGAACCGGGACAAAATGGCTGACTGCCGACCGCGACGAGGCGTACACCCTCAGTCCCGAGACCGTGGTCGCGGCGATCGAACGCGACCAGCCAGATCTGGTCTTCCTGTGCGCCCCGAACAACCCGACGGGCACGCCCGTGTCGCTGGCGACCATCGAGGCGGCCTACGAAGCGACCCCCGGCATCCTGTTCGTCGACGAGGCGTACGCCGAGTTCATGCCTGCGGGCACCCCCAGCGCTCTGACACTGCTGGCGGGGCGCGAGCGCCTGGTCGTCTCACGCACGATGAGCAAAGCATTCGCCTTCGCGGGTGCGCGCGTCGGCTACCTCGCCGCCGACGCCGCGGTCGTCGACGCGCTGCGCCTGGTGCGCCTTCCGTACCACCTGTCGGCGCTCACCCAGGCCGCCGCGGTCGCCGCGCTGGCTCACGCGCCCGAGATGCTGGCGATGGTCGACGACATCTCGGGGCAGCGCGACCGGCTGCTCCGCGAACTCCCGACGCTCGGTTACCGGGTCTTCGACAGCCAGGCGAACTTCGTCCTGTTCGACGGGGTCACCGATCCGGCGGCCACGTTCCGGGCGCTGCTCGAGCGCGACATCCTGATCCGCGACGTCGGCCTACCTGGTGCCCTCCGCGTCACCGCGGGAACGGCTGACGAGACCACCGTCTTCTTGACTGCGCTCGGAGACCTCGGCCCGGGCGGTGCCCGATAACATGAGCGGCATGAGCCGGACTGCGAAACTCGGTCGAAAGACCAGCGAGTCGACGATCGAGCTGTCGCTCGACCTCGACGGCACCGGAACGTCGAAGATCGACACGACCGTGCCGTTCTTCGACCACCTGCTCACCGCGTTCTCGAAGCACTCGCTCATCGACCTGACCGTGAAGGCCAGTGGCGACACCGACATCGACGTGCACCACACGGTCGAAGACACCGGGATCGTGCTGGGGCAGGCGCTCAAGCAGGCGCTCGGCGACAAGTCGGGCATTGGCCGATACGGCGACGCGGTCGTGCCGCTCGACGAGGCGCTCGTTCAGGCGGTCGTCGACGTGTCCGGCCGCCCATACCTGGTGCACTCGGGCGAGCCGGCCGGTTTCGCCCACCACCTGATCGGCGGACACTTCACGGGCTCGCTGGTGCGCCACGTCTTCGAATCGGTCGCGTTCAACGCCGGCATCACGGTGCACATCACCGTGCTCGCCGGGCGCGACCCGCACCACATCGCCGAGGCCGAGTTCAAGGCGTTCGCCCGGGCGCTGCGGCGTGCGGTCGAGCCCGACCCTCGCGTCTCGGGTGTTCCGTCGACGAAGGGCGCCCTGTAGCTGTGGCCGCCCAACCGTCCGTGGTCGTGCTCGACCACGGCTCCGGCAACGTGCACTCGGCGGCAAAAGCCCTCGAGGCAGCGGGGGCACGCGTCGAACTGACCGCCGATCGCGGTCGCGTCGCCGAGGCCGACGGCCTGCTGGTACCCGGCGTGGGGGCGTTCGCCGCCGTCATGGCGGGTTTGGATGCGGTGCGCGGTGGAGAGCTGATCGGTCGCCGGCTCGCGGGCGGGCGTCCGGTGCTGGGCATCTGCGTCGGAATGCAGGTGCTCTTCGACCGCGGGATCGAGCGTGGCACCGACACGGCGGGCCTCGGCGAATGGCCGGGTCTCGTCGACGAGCTCACCGCCCCCGTCTTGCCCCACATCGGTTGGAACACGGTCGAGACACCCGTCGACTCCGTGCTCTTCGAGGGCCTCGGCGACGAGCGCTTCTACTTCGTCCACTCGTACGCGGCGCGTGACTGGACGCTGGAAGCAACCGGCGCGTTTCCGCCTCCGCGGGTCACCTGGGCACACCATGGCGAGCGTTTCGTCGCGGCGGCCGAGAACGGACCGCTCTCAGCGACGCAGTTCCACCCCGAGAAATCGGGCGAGGCCGGCATCCGGCTGCTCGCGAACTGGCTGCGCTCGCTCTGACAGCGCGTACGATCGACTTCTTGTGACCGAGTTCAACACGGCCCCCCGTCTGACCCTCCTTCCCGCGGTCGACGTCGCAGACGGCAAGGCCGTGCGGCTCACCCAGGGTGAGGCCGGCACCGAGACGAGCTACGGCGACCCGATCGAGGCCGCCGATCAGTGGTCGAGCCAGGGCGCCGAGTGGATCCACCTGGTCGACCTCGACGCCGCCTTCGGCCGCGGCAACAACCACGCGATCATTCGAAAGGTCGTCAAGAACACCCCGCGCAAGGTCAACATCGAGCTCTCGGGCGGCATCCGCGACGATGCGAGCCTGGATGCCGCGCTCGCCACGGGTGCAAAACGCATCAACCTGGGGACGGCGGCTCTCGAGAACCCCGAGTGGGCCGCGCACGTGATCGCCGAGTACGGCGACGCCATCGCCGTCGGTCTCGACGTGCGCGGCACCACCCTCGCGGCCCGCGGCTGGACGCAGGAGGGCGGCGACCTCTGGGCCGTGATGGACCGCCTCGAGGCGGCCGGCTGCGCGCGCTATGTCGTCACCGACGTGACCAAAGACGGCACGCTGCAGGGGCCGAACGTCGATCTGCTCCGGCAGGTGATGGAGCGCACGCCCCGCCCCGTGATCGCGTCAGGTGGGGTGGCGACCCTCGACGACATCGCCGAGTTGCGCGAACTGGTTCCGCAGGGGCTCGAGGGCGCCATCGTGGGCAAGGCGCTCTACGCGGGCGCGTTCACCCTGCGCGAAGCTCTCGACGTCGCGGGCAAATGACGCCCGACGTCCCCGCTGACAGCGCGGGCGTGCCGTGGGAGGGGCGATCGTTCCACCCGAATGCCGACGCCGGCGATGACGGTACCGCGCCACCGAAGGTGATCGAGGCGATCCGCCGGTTCCGCGCCGGCGAGCTCGGGGTGGCCGAGGTCGTCGAGGCGCTGCACGGAGCCCGTCTGCTGCTGCCGTTGCTCGCGACGCGCGGCGACGAAGGGATCGGCGCGCACGGGCAACTCGTCGACAAGACCCAGGAGCTCAGCCTGGTCACCGCCGCCGGTCCCGACGGGCGCCCGGTTCTGCCTGCCTTCACCTCGGTCGACACGATGCGCGAATGGAACCCGGCCGCGCGTCCGATCCCTATCGTCGTCCCGCGCATCGCCCTCGCGGTGGCCTCCGAGGGCACCCCGTTGATCGTGGTCGATCCCGGTACCCCCACGATGTTCGTCGTTCGCCGCCCGGCCTTCCCCGCCTTGGCCACGGGCGCAGCGTGGACGCCGTCGTTCGAGGACCCCGACGTGCTGGCCGCCTTTCTCGACGCCTCGGGGGGCGAGTCCGACCTCGTCGCCGTGCAGCTCGCACCGGGTGACCCCAGCGCGCGCCTCGCCGGCGCAGAACTGCTCGTCCAGCTCTCGATACGCGACGGACTCCCGCAGCCCGAGCTGGATGCCCTCATCGCCCGCCTGGGCGCCGCATGGTCGGCGAGCGAGATCATCGCCGAGCGGGTCGACTCACTAGGAGTGGTGGTCGAACGGGTCTGATCGTGGCACCCTGACGGCATGACACCGTCTGATCAACGACCGGAACTCGCCGCCGCGGCTGCGCACGCGCATCGCTGGCTGGACTCGCTGGCCGAGCGCGGCATTCCGGCCACCATCGACGCGGCGAGCGTGCTCGCGGCGATCCCCGCACGGCTCCCGGCCGCGGCGGTCGCGCCGACCGAGGTCATTGACGAGCTGGTGCGCCTGGTCGAGCCGGGCCTCATGGCCAGCCAGTCGGGGCGATTCTATGGATGGGTGATGGGCGGCACGCTGCCCGCCGCGCTCGCCGCCGACTGGCTGGTGAGCGCGTGGGACCAGAACGCCGGCATGCGAGATGCCACTCCGGGCGTGGTGGGGGT
>JBDTQN010000223.1:0-4698 GCA_039932215.1 Pseudolysinimonas sp.
AGATGGCCACCTGTGCCCGTTGAAAAACGGCGCACGGGTGGCCATTTCGCTTTAACACCACAGAGGATCAACATGAGTGACGGACCTGCACGCGGCGGCGATCGACCGCGCAAGCCCGCCGGACCGCGCGGCCGCGATGGCGCCGGCGGACGGGGCGCCGCCGATCGCGCCGGCGCCGGCAAGCCGCGCCGTGACGGCCAGAAACCCGGCGACAAGCCGGCCTGGAAGCGCGACGGCGAACGGCCGAAGCGCGATGGCGACAAGCCCGCCTGGAAACGTGACGACAAGAAGTCGGGCGACAAGCCCGCCTGGAAACGTGACGACAAGAAGCCGGGCGACAAGCCCGCTTGGAAGCGTGACGACAAGAAGTCGGGCGACAAGCCCGCCTGGAAAAAGGACGATCGGGGACCGGCGCGTGCGCCACGTGAGCGCGAGTCCGACTCCGCCCCCCGAAACGACGATCCGCACATCCCGGATGAGGTGCTCGCGAACCAGCTCGACAAGGTCGCCCGTTCCGAGCTCAAGACCCTCAGCAAAGACAACGCCGACTGGGTGGCGAAACACCTGATCATGGCGGGCAGCCTCATCGACGAAGATCCCGCGCTCGCTCATCGGCACGCCCTCGCGGCGGCACGTCGCGCCGGCAGGGTCGGCGTGGTTCGCGAGACGGTCGCGATCACTGCCTATGCGACCGGCGACTTCGCTCTTGCCCTGCGTGAGCTCCGCACCCACCGCCGCATCACCGGGAGCAATGATCAGCTGCCATTGATGGTCGACAGCGAACGCGGTGTCGGACGTGCCGACCGCGCGCTCGAACTCGGCCGATCCGTTCCGCGTGCGCAGCTGGATGTCGCGGTGCAAGTCGAACTGGCGATCGCCATGTCGGGCGCCCGCCTCGACCTCGGTCAGCCGGAGGCGGCTCTGATCGAGCTGCAGATCCCGCAGCTCGATCCGGACCGGGCGTTCGATTGGAGCCCGTCGCTGTTCGACGCCTACGCGACGGTGCTCGAAGAACTCGGCCGCAACGACGAGGCGGCGCAGTGGTTCGCCCGTTCCGAGCGCGCCACCGACGCCCTCGCCCTCGCCGCAGATCCGGACGGCGGAGACGTCATCGAGATCATCGAAGAGGAATCCGACGGACAACCCGACGAGCAACCCGACGAGCGACACGACGAAGATGCCTGAATCGGCATCTATCACCCCCCTGGACGGGGTCGATCTGCTGCTCGCCGACCTCGACGGGGTCGTCTACACCGGCAAGAACGCCCTCCCATATGCCATTGAAAGCATCAATCAGGCGCAGCAGTCCATGCGCGTCGGGTACATCACGAACAACGCGTCCCGAACCGCCGCATCGGTGGCCGGGCACCTGACCGAACTCGGCTTGAGCGTCGTCGCCGACGACGTGGTGACCTCTCCGCAAGCGGCAATTGTGCTGCTCGAACAACTTGTTCCAGCAGGGTCGACGATCCTGGTTGTGGGGGGCGAGGGGCTGACATCGGTCGTTGAGGCTCACGGCTTCCGCGTCACCCGCACCGCTGACGATGCGCCGGCCGCCGTGATCCAGGGGTTCCACCCCAGCGTCGCCTGGACCGACCTGGCCGAGGCGGCGTTCGCGCTGCGCGTCACCACGCCAGGTGACCCCGGCATCCCCTGGGTCGCGACGAACACCGACTGGACGATCCCGCAGGAGCGGGGGACCGCACCCGGTAACGGGACCCTGGTTTCCGCTGTGCACACCGCCGTGGGCCGGCTTCCGGTCGTCGCGGGTAAGCCCGAACGCGCGATCTTCGACGCGGCGATCGAGCGGTTCGCGGCATCCACCCCTCTGTTCTTGGGCGACCGGCTCGACACCGACATTCTGGGCGCCAACCGCGCCGGGATCGCTTCCGCCCTCGTGCTCACGGGTATCGACGGACCACAGCAGGTGCTGGCCGCCGACGCCGACTCGCGTCCGACCTTCCTGCTCGGAGATCTGCGTGAGCTGTTCGAGCCGTACACGACGCCGACCGAGGTCGCCGACGGAGCCGACCGGGTTTTCCACTCCGGCACGTCGAGCGTGCGACTGTCGGGCAGCACGGTCCGCATCGACAACGAGGGCGCGAGCGACATCGACGTGCTGCGGGCCGGCACCGCGGCGGTCTGGGGCGCGGGAGTGCCGATCTACGCGCTCGACGTCGACCCCGGACTATATTCGTAGCCCATGAGCGACACCGACGTCCCCGGCGCATCCGGGACCCGCGACGAAGAGCCCAGCGCCCTCCTGACGCGGCTGCGCGTGATCGAGGATCAGCCGCTCGAGACCCGCGCCGACGCCCTCGCGCAGCTGCATGACGAGCTGCGGTCGATGCTCGAGGCCGGTGACGCCCGTCCGCATGCCTGAGCAGGCATCCGCGGCTCGCCTCGACGCCGAGCTGGTGCGCCGCGGCCTCGCCCGCTCTCGCGCGCTGGCCGTGGCGGCGATCGATGAAGGACGCGTCACGGTCGACGGCAGGGCGGCCCTGAAGGCGTCGGTGCGGGTGAGCCCGGATGCGGTGCTCGCTCTCGACGGCGACGACCGGTGGGTGAGCCGGTCGGCCGGCAAGCTCGACGCGGCGCTGGATGCGTTCCGCGTGCCCGTCGAGGGCCGCCTGGTTCTCGACCTGGGCGCCTCTACGGGCGGGTTCACTCAGGTGCTGCTCGAACGCGGCGCACGGGAGGTCATCGCCCTCGACGTCGGGCACGGACAGTTGGCGAACACCATCCGCGACGACGAGCGGGTCCGCGTCGTCGAAGGCGTCAACGCGCGGGAACTGACCGCCGCCACTCTTGCCGCCGAATCGCGCACCGCCGAAGTGCCGAGCCTCGTCGTCGCCGATCTGTCGTTCATCTCCCTCGGGCTGGTGCTGCCCGCGGTTGTCGACACGGTCGGCCCTTCCGCCGACCTGGTGCTGCTGGTGAAGCCGCAGTTCGAGGTCGGGCGCACCGGCATCCGCGAAGGGATCGTGCGTGACCGTGCTGCCCGGCACGACGCCGTGAGCGGTGTGCTGTGGACAGCGTGGGATCTGGGATTGCCGACAGCCGGTGTCATCTCCTCCCCGGTGGTCGGCGGAAGTGGGAATCAGGAGTATCTCGTCTGGCTATCGGCGGGCGTCGGAGGCAATCCGACAGAATGGGGAGGGGCGATCAACGCCCTTCCGTGACAACTTCCCCTGACAGGTCCGCGAGAGGTCCGCGATGAGCGACGAGCGCCACATTCTGGTGATCGCGCATACCGGGCGCGCCGACTCGCTCGAGGCCGGCATCCAGGTCTGCCGTCAGCTCAGCGAGGCGGGGCTGACGCCCGTGACCTCGTCGGACGAGGTCGCCGACATGATGGGCGCGGCGCCCGACCTGAAGGTGACCGTGCTCGGTGAAGATGTCGCGAGCCACGAACTAGAACTGGTCATCGTGCTGGGTGGCGACGGCACGATCCTGCGCGCGGCCGAGATCGCGCGCGGATGCGACGCCCCGCTGCTCGGCGTCAACCTCGGGCATGTCGGGTTCCTCGCCGAGGCAGAGCGCGAAGACCTGCCCGGCACCGTCGCACGGGCCCTCGCGCGTGACTACGAGGTTGAAGAGCGCATGACGATCAGCGTGCGTGTGAAAGTCGACGACAAGGTCGTGCACGAGACCTGGGCGCTCAACGAGGCATCGGTCGAGAAGGCGTCGCGCGAACGCTCGCTCGAGGTGGTCGTCGAGGTCGACGGCAGGCCCCTCTCAACCTTCGGCTGCGACGGTGTGGTGATGTCGACGCCCACCGGCTCGACCGCCTACTCGTTCTCTGCGGGAGGACCGGTCGTCTGGCCGAGTGTCGACGCCCTGCTGATGGTGCCGCTGTCGGCGCACGCGCTGTTCGCGCGACCCCTGGTGGTCGGGCCCGACTCGTCGCTGGCGGTCGAGCTGCTGCACCGCTCCGTGGGTGCGGGCGTGCTGTGGTGCGACGGCCGGCGCACGTTCGACCTTCCCAGCGGTGCGCGCGTGGTCGCGCGTCGTTCGCCGGTGCCGGTGCGACTTGCGCGTCTCAACCCGCGCCCGTTCACCGACCGGCTGGTCAACAAGTTCCGTCTGCCCGTCACCGGCTGGCGCGGTCCCGGCGACGTCACCGTCGGCGAAGAGGCGCGCCCGTGATCGAAGAGATCTCGATCCGCGACCTCGGCGTGATCGGCGAAGCCCGCCTGCCACTCGGCCCCGGATTCACGGCGTTGACGGGCGAGACCGGCGCAGGCAAGACGATGGTGGTCACCGCGCTCGGCCTGCTGCTCGGCGAACGCGCCGATAGCGGCGCGATCCGCTCCGGCGCCGCCCAGACAGTGGTCGAAGGCCATTGGGAGGTCGCCGACAGCGGACCCGTCGCCGACCGCGTGCGTGACGCCGGGGGCGACCTCGACGGCGCGGCCGGGGGCCTCGGCGCGCTCGTGCTCGGCAGATCCGTCACGGCCGACGGTCGCAGCCGCGCCGTCGTCGGGGGGCGCGCCGCGCCCGTGGGGGTGCTGAGTGAGATCGGGCAGTACCTGGTGGTTGTGCACGGCCAGTCCGACCAGATCCGGTTGCGTTCGGCGACGGCCCAGCGCGAGGCACTCGACCGCTTCGCCGGTCCAGAATTCTCGGTTGTGGTCGGTGATTACCAAGAGGCCTTCCGACGCTGGCAGACCTGGCGGATCGCGGATTTCTCACGGC
>JBDTQN010000224.1:0-4672 GCA_039932215.1 Pseudolysinimonas sp.
ACCGGCGCTAGGTCGAGGTCCGCTCGATCACGCGCGTCGGCATCATCGTGACGTGGTCGACCGTTTCGCCGTCGATGAGCCGCAGCAGCACCGACGCCATCTTGCCGCCCACCTCGATCGTCGGTTGCTCGATCGTGGTGAGGGGAGGCTGCGCCGACTGGGCGAAGTAGTCGTTGTCGATCGCGACCAGGCCCAGATCGTCGGGCACCCGAAGTCCCCGCTCGCGCAGCACCGACATCGCGCCGGACGCCATCTGCGCACTCGCGACGAATAGCCCGTCGAACGGCTCGCCCCGGTCGAGCAGTCGTGCCATCGCGTCAGCACCGCTGGCCGGCGTGAAGTCGCCGTACTCGACCAGATCCGACGCGATCCCGGCGTCGGCGAGCGCGAGGCGCCAGCCCTCGAGCCGGTCGAGGCCCGCAGCCATGTTGGTGGGACCGGCGATGGTCGCCAGACGCTTGCGCCCCGCGGCGATCATGTGCCGTGTCACCTCGCGCGACGCTGCGACGTTGTCGACGTCGACGTAATACGCGTCCGGCCCCTCGGCGCTCATCGGGCGTCCGCCGAACACCACCGGGATGCTGCGGGCGAGCGCCACATACGACCGGTCGTCGCTGTGGTGGCTCAGAATGATCGCGCCATCGACATTGCCGGCCTGCAGATAGCGCCGTGTCTTCTCGGCGTCGTTCTCGGCCGCGATCAGCAGCGTCAGCGTGTACTGGGTGTTCGACAGGTACATCGCCACGCCCTGGATGACCGTCGCGAAATACGGGTCGGCGAAGAACTTGGCCGTGTTCTCGGGGATCACCAAGGCGATCGAGAACGTGCGCCGGCTGGCGAGGATGCGAGCGGCGCGATTCGGGACGTAGCCGAGATCTTCGATCGCCCGTTCCACCGCGGCGATCGCCTCAGCGGTGACGTTCGGAGACGCGTTGACCACGCGAGACACGGTCGACCGGGAAACCCCCGCCGCGGCGGCGACCATCTCGAGGGTCGGAGCTTGCTCGGTGGTCATGGTGGGGCAATCCTAGGACTCGCCGCGAATGCGGCGGGCATACGCCAACCCGCTGTCCTTCACGGTGCGCACCTGGGTCTCATAATCGACGCGCACGATGCCGAACCGCTTCGCGTAGCCCCACGCCCACTCGAAGTTGTCGAGCAGCGACCAGGCGAAGTAGCCGCGCACATCCGCGCCGTCCGCGATCGCGCCGGCCACGGCATCCAGATGCGCCTCGAGGTAGGCGACCCGCTCGGGGTCGTGCACCGCGCCGTCCGCCGACAGCTCGTCGTCGTACGCCGACCCGTTCTCGGTGACGTACAGCGGCGGCAGCGTCGGGTACTCGGTGCCGAGACGCGTGAGCAGGATGCGGAGGCCGTCGGGATTGACCTCCCACCCCATCGCGGTGCGCGGCAGGGCACGCGGCGGGAACGTGACGTGCTCGCTGCCGACGAACGGCGACGCCCCCGGCTTGTCGGTTGGGCGCAGGTCGTCGGGCGTTCCGGGTGGCAGCGGATGCCCGCTGACGTTGTCGTCGTGGTAGTGGTTCACCCCGAGAAAGTCGATCGGCTGCGCGATCAGGCCGAGGTCGCCCTCGCGGACGATCTCGTCGAAGCCGTGGCCCGCGACATCGTCGAGGAAGTCGTGTGGGTACCGCCCCAGCAGCAGCGGCTCGAGGAACGCGCGGTTCCAGAGCGCGTCGATACGTCGCGCCGCGTCGAGATCGACCGGGTCAGAGGGGTCGTTCGGCACCGCGTTGGTCAGATTGAGCGTGATGCCCAGCTGGGTGGCGCCGCGCTCGCGCAGTGCCGCGAGCGCGAGCCCGTGCGCGAGGTGCTGGTGGTGCAGCGCAGCGAGGGCGGCGCGCGGCTCGGTGCGTCCGGGTGCATGCTCGCCCCCGGCGTAGGCGATGAACGACGAGCACAGCGGCTCGTTGAACGTCGTCCAATGGGAGACGCGGTCGCCCAGGTGCTCGTGCACGAGCTCCGCGTATTCGAGGAACCGGCGCGCGGTGTCGCGGTTCGCCCAGCCGCCCGTCTCCTCGACGGCTTGCGGAAGGTCCCAGTGATACAGCGTGAGCCAGGGCAGGATGCCGGCCCCCAGCAGTTCGTCGACCAGCCGACTGTAGAAGTCCAGGCCCTTCGCATTGGCGACCCCGTCATCCGGTTTCACCCTCGCCCAGCTCACCGAGAACCGGTAGGACTGCAGGCCGAGCTCACGCATCAGCGCGACGTCCTGCGGCATCCGGTGGTAGTGGTCGACGGCGCGCTCGGGGGTGTCGCCACCCGCCACGTTGCCGGGTGTGCGCGCGAAGTGATCCCAGATCGAGTCGGTCTTGCCGTCTTCGTGGGCGGCGCCCTCGACCTGGGCGGCTGCGGTCGCGGCGCCCCAGATGAAGCCGGGCCTCATCCCTTGACCGCGCCCGACATGATGCCGCTGATCAGCTGCTTGCCCGCGGCGATGAACAGGATCAGCAGCGGGATGACCGAGACCACCGCACCCGCCAGCACCATCGAGTGATCGGGAGTGTGCCCGCCCGCCGCGCTGAGGGCCGCGAGTGCGGTCTGCACGCTCGGATTGGTGGGGCCGAGCACGAGCAGCGGCCACAAGAAGTCGGTCCACGCGGCCATGAAGGTGAACAGCCCGAGCACCGCCATCGCGGGACGCGCCGCCGGCAGGGCGACGTACCAGAAGGTTCCCCACATGCTGGCACCGTCGATACGTGCCGCCTCGATCAACTCGTCGGGGATCACGTCGACCAGGTACTGCCGCATGAAGAACACGCCGAACGCCGTCACCAGGCCGGGCACGATGACCGCGCCCAGGGTGCCGGTCCAGTGCAGATACTTCGACATCAGGATGAAGAGCGGGATGATGCCGAGCTGCGTGGGGATGGCCATCGTCACGATGACGGCGACCAGCAACCCGTTGCGGCCACGGAACTTCAGCTTGGCGAACGCGTAGCCGGCGAGGGTGGAGAAGAACACCACCGACACCGTGATGACGCCCGAGATGATCAGGCTGTTCACGAGCGCCTTCGCGAAGTCGACCGTCTCGAACGCCCTGAGCACGTTGGTGATGAAGTTGGGGCCGGGGATCAGCGCAACCGGAACCAGGTTGATGTCGCTGGCCTGGCGGCTGCCGATGACGAACGACCACCACAGCGGGAACGCCGAACCGGCGAACAGCGCGATGAGCAGGGCGTAGCTCAGTGCCGACGGACGGTCGTAGGCGCGACGCAGCTTCAGCCGCGACGGCTTGGTGGCGGTCATGCCGTCGACGCTGCGGATCAGGACGCTCATGACTGGGCCCCTCGAATGGTCCGCGATATCAGGAAGTTGATGAGGCCGATGATCACGATGATCAGGAACAACAGCCAGGCCACCGCCGACGCATGGCCGAAGTCACGACGCGGGAACGCGAGCTCATAGAGGTACAGCACCAGCGTCTGGTACTGCCGGTTCGAGCCGCCGTAGACGTTGCCCGCCGACCCCTGGTCGAACAGCTTCGGCTCGGCGAAGATCTGCAGCGAACCGATCGTCGAGGTGATGATGACGAAGATCATGGTGGGGCGGATCATCGGGATCGTGATCGACCAGAAGCGGCGGATGCGTCCCGCGCCGTCGATCGCGGCCGACTCGTACAGGTCACGGGGAACGGCCTGCATGGCGGCGAGCAGAATCAGGGCGTTGTAGCCGGTCCAGCGCCAGTTGACCATGCTCGCGACAGCGATGTGCGAGGGGAAGACGTCGAACGACCAGCGGATCGGCTCCTGGCCGATGGACTCGAAGAAGCCGGCGATCGGTCCGTTGAACTGGCTGAAGATCTGGGTGAAGATCACCGCGACCGCGACCGGCGCGACGATGTACGGCAGCAGCACGGTCATGCGCCAGAACGTGCTCGCGCGCAGCGCCTGGTCGAGGACCGCGGCGATGATCACGGCGAAGATCAGCTGGGGCACGGCCGACAGCAGGAAGATGCTGATCGTGTTGCCGAAGGCGTTCCAGAACAGCGCGTCCTGCAGCACGTCGGCGTAGTTCTGCAACCCGACGAAGGCGCCCTGGCCCTTGAGCAGGTGCCACTGGTAGAGCGAGACGTTGAGCGTGTACGCGATCGGGAAGATGCCGATGAGCGCGAACAGCACGAAGAACGGCGAGATGTAGAGGTAGGGGGCGGCCTTCACGTCGAAGCGTGACGCGCGTTGCCGGAAGGTGAGGCGAGGGATGACGGTGGACATCAGCGAGGCCGTTCTGAGGGTGCGAGAAAGGGTGCGGCCCCTCCGGCGGGGGATGCCGGAGGGACCGCCTGACGGGTGTTAGTTGCTCTCAGGAACCAGCTGGTGCAGCAGGTCCATGGCAGCCGACCACGCGGCGTCACCGTCGGTGATCTCGCCCTGGCTGATCTGGTCGAGGACGGCGCCGAACACGTTGTCCTGGATCACCGAGTCCTCCGAACCCTTCACCTGGGCGACGACGCCCTGCGAACGGTTGCTGAAGATCTCGCCGACCGGCGCGTCGTTGAAGAACGCGTTGGTCGAGGTGGCGACCAGCTTCTGGCCCTCCGACGAGCTCGGGAACGGCCCGGCTGCTTCGAAGGCGACCTTGTTCTGCTCAGGAGCGGCCAGCCAGAGCGCGAGCTCGGCTGCGGCCTCCTTGTGCTCCGAGGTCTCGGAGA
>JBDTQN010000225.1:0-4653 GCA_039932215.1 Pseudolysinimonas sp.
CATTCCGGTCCTGGCCGTCACCTGCGCGGCGATGGTGGCGATCGACGTCTACGGCGCCATGCTGGTCGGCGAGGTCAACCGGAGCGAGATGGAGAAGTATTTCGACCAGGCCGAATACTGGCTCGGCACCCATCCGGGATCGCCCTCCCGGCTCACCAACGGCGGCTCGCTCGCCGAGCTGGTGCCGCAGGGGCTCCCGTTCCTGCTGAAGGTGCTCGCGCCCGAGACGCCGATCTCGCTGCAGGCGCATCCGAGCATCGCGCAGGCGCAAGCCGGGTTCGCACGCGAAGACGCGGCCGGAATCGCGATCGACGCGCCCGAACGCAACTACAAAGACCACAATCACAAGCCCGAGATGGTCTATGCGCTGTCCGACCCGTTCCGGGCGCTCGCGGGGTTCCGGCCGGTCGCCGAGACGCGTGCCGTGCTGAAGGGCGTGCCCGCCGCCGCGCCGCTGCTCGATCGGCTGTCGGGTGACGATGCGCTGCGCGACACGTTCGCGTGGCTGCTGTCGGGCGCGCCAGAGGTCGCGGCGCTGACGGCGGCGGTGTCCGCCGTGCAGGAGGCCGGCCCCTCGTGGGAGAGCGTGCGCCGACTCGCTCAGTACTACGCGGGTGACCCCGGCATCCCGATCTCACTACTGCTGCACACGGTCACGCTCGCGCCGGGCGAGGCCATCTACCTGCCTGCCGGCAACATCCACGCCTACCTGCACGGGGTGGGGGTCGAACTGCTCGCCAGCTCCGACAACGTGCTGCGCGGTGGCCTGACGCCCAAGCACGTCGACGTGGCGGGACTGCTCGACATCCTCGACTTCAGGCCGCTGCCGCCGCCGTACCTGCGCCCCGAGGTGGTGTCGCCCGGTGTCGCGGTGTTCCGCCCCGACGTGGCCGATTTCGTGCTGACGGTGGTGAGGCCGGATGCCGCGAGGGCAGGCGTCGACGTCGCGATCCCCGGTGGCGGTCCCGCGATCGCCTTTCTCACCTCGGGTGCCGTCACTCTCGACGGGGCGGAGGCGTCACACACGCTCAACCAGGGCGGCGCGGCCTACATCTCGGGGGAGAAGTCGCTGCACGTGCGCGGCGACGGGCTCCTGTTCCTGGCCTCGAGCGGTGTCACCGAACCGTGACCCCGTTCCGGCTGCCCGGTCGGTAGCGTGGCGCTCATGAGGTCCGCTCACCCGCGTTGGAACGTCCTCGCCGTCGGGATCGCGCTGCTCGCTCTGGCGGGCTGCGCCGCTGATCCGGAGATCGGGCCGACGAACGCGGCCCCCACGCCGAGCCCGACCGCGTCCGCTCCGCCACCGCTCGCCGATCCGGCGCCGCGGGTCGGTGTCGACTGCGCCGCCGTGGTCGATCTTGCCGCGGTGTCAACGTTGCTCGGGGGAGGCGCCACCTTCCGCCCGACCGCGATGAGGTTCCCCGCCGACGCCGCCGTCCTGCAGGCGGGCGTGTTGCAATGCAGCTGGAGCGGTCCCGGCTCCGCGAGTCTGTCTATCGCGCTGTCGCCGCTCGACCTCTGGGCTTCGCCGCCCACGTCACTAGCCCCGGCGTGCTCGACGCAGCCCCAGTTGGGCCAGTGCGGTCTGTGGCAGGTGTCCGGATCGTTCTACGTCGAAGCGGTTGCGACCCTGTTCTCCGACGTGAACGGTTCGGCCCTCCAAAGCGCGTTCGACGCGGTGACCGCGCAGTTGCAGGCCGCGACGGCGGAAGACGCGTTGCCGGCGTGGCCGTCGCCGGAGCGGGGGCCGGGCGGTTTCCCCGGGTGCACCGGCCTGGACGGCTCCGATCTCGCGACGGCGCTCGGCGCGACCAGTGGCCCCGTCAACTACGACAGCGGCGATGGGCTCTCCGGCCGGTATGCGGCGTTCGCGGCGGCAGGCTACGCCGCGTGTGAGTGGGAGGTTCCGGGGGGCAACTTCGGCATCAGTTACGTGCCGGGCTCCGCGTGGGCGTTCCCCACGACCGGCGACCCGGTGACGGTCGACGGCGCCGACGAGGCTCGCCAGACGTGCGACGATTTCGGGTGCCGGATCGATGCGCGCGTCGGCGAGACCTGGATCTCGGCGGGCTACCTGGACGTGTCGCAAGTTCCCGCTGCGGGCGGCCGCCTCGCGACCGTGATCGACGCCCTGCCGGTTGAGCCGACCTAGCCCGCGGCGCGCTCGCCGAACGTGCGCCGGTAGTTGGTCGGCGTGGTCTGCAGCACCTTCAAGAAGTGGTGCCGCATCACCGCGGCGGTGCCGAACCCGGCGATCTGGGCGATCTGCTCCAGCCCCTCGTCGGTGGCTTCGAGCAACTGCTGAGCCCGCAGGATGCGCTGGCGATTCAGCCAGGCAGCAGGCGTCGTGCCCGTCTCGGCCCGGAACTTGCGGGCGAACGTGCGCGACGACATCAGTGCGCGCCGGGCGAGCACGTCGACCGTGAGGTCCTGATCGAGGTTCTCGAGCATCCACTCGGTCACCAGCGCGAACGAGTCACTCTTGCATTCGGGCACGGGCGAGGGGATGTACTGCGACTGCCCGCCGTCGCGGGTCGGCGGCACGACCATGCGTCGCGCGATCACGTTGGTGGCGACGGCGCCCAGTTCTTCGCGCACGATGTGCAGGGCGGCGTCGATGCCGGCGGCGGTGCCGGCGCTGGTCACCACTTTGCCGTCTTGTACGAACAGCACGTCGGGGTCGACGTCGGTCGCCGGGTAGCGGCTCGCGAGGTCGTCGGTGTACATCCAGTGCGTGGTGGCGCGGCGGCCGTCGAGGATGCCGGCCTGCGCGAGCACGAACGCCCCGCTGCAGACGCTGAGCACCCAGGCTCCGCGGGCCTCGGCCGCCCGGATGACGTCGAGGTACCGCTCGTCGACGCGGCCACGGTGATGCGCGGGCACGGCGATCAGGTCGGCGTCGGCCGCGATCGACAGGTCGTGCTCGATGTTCATGGTGAACCCGAGCGACATCTCGACCGGGCCGGGCTCGGCGGTGGCGATGGAGAAGTCGAAGGTCGGCCCGCCGCTGTCGCTGCGGTCGACACCGAACACCTCGCAGATCACCCCGAACTCGAACGGCGCCGTGCCCGGGAGGGCGAGGACGACGATCTTGTGCAGCATGACGCCTCCGTGGCAGGAAATCGATGAACGGTGTCGATCATGCCACTCGTGGCTGTCAGTGGTCAACCGTAGATTTACTGCCATGCGCGCTGGAGCTTGAAGCGAAGGCCATTTCTGGCCTTCGCCGCGACGCCAGCGCCGTCGCCCGTCCCGGGCGGCGGGCCGATCGCGGTCGCCTGCGGGCTGCACCCGCCCCCGCCGCTAGCCTGGCCATATGACCTGGCTGGTGACCGGCGGCGCCGGCTACATCGGCGCACACGTGGTGCGCGCCCTTCTCGAATCGGACGTCGACACGGTCATCGTCGATGACCTCTCGAGCGGGCACCTCGACTTCGTTCCCCCGCAGTTGGCGTTCGAGCGGGGCTCGATCCTCGACGGCAGCATGCTGCTGCGCGTGATGCGCGAGCACCAGGTGACCGGGGTCATCCACGTAGCTGGCTTCAAGTACGCGGGCGTCTCGGTGCAGCGGCCGCTGCACACCTACGAGCAGAACGTCGACGGCACCACGGTGCTGCTGGCCGCCATGCAAGACATGGGCGTCGACCGGATCGTGTTCTCGTCGAGCGCGGCCGTGTACGGCACCCCCGACGTCGACCTGGTCACCGAAGACACCCCCAAGGCACCCGAGTCGCCGTATGGCGAGTCGAAGCTCATCGGCGAGTGGCTGTTGCGCGATCAGGCCGTCGCGGCGGGGCTGCGGCACACGAGCCTGCGGTACTTCAACGTCGTCGGCTCGGGCTATCCCGAGGTTTTCGACACCAGTCCGCACAATCTCTTTCCGCTGGTGTTCGATGCGCTGGTCGAGGGGCGCACGCCGCAGATCTTCGGCGACGACTACCCCACCCCCGACGGCACGAATGTGCGCGACTACGTGCATGTGTCCGACATCGCTGCGGCCCACGTCGCGGCGGCACGGCGACTGGATGCCGGGGAGCCGATCGAGGTCGCCTACAACCTGGGAAGCGGTGAGGGCCTGTCGGTGGCGCAGATCATGGATGCCATGGCGCGGGTCACCGGCATCGATTTCGCCCCCGAGATCGCGGCCCGGCGGCCGGGAGATCCGCCGCGGATCGTCGCCAGCGGCGAGCTGGCGGCACGCGATCTGGGCTGGCAGATGCGCCACTCGCTCGACGAAATGGTGCAGAGCGCGTGGGACGCGCGGCGGGCATCCGGCGCCTCCGGCGCGTCGTGACACGCCGGGGACTTCGAAGAAATATCATCCGCGACTTGACGTGGGGGTAATGACAACGGTGTAATTACCTCCAAGGAAGCGGGCGGCCAGGGGAGTCAGCTCAGCGTGGAGGTGGGAAATGACTGGAAACGGGTACCGTCCCTCCGTTCCGCAGGACTGGTTCGTCGACCCACTGCTCACGGGCACCACCAAGCTGGGAATGCCGGGCATTCGTTCGGCGTCGATCATCGACGACGACGACAACCCGCTCTCGTGGCAGACCGACGCACTGTGCGCGCAGACCGACCCCGAGGCGTTCTTCCCTGAAAAGGGCGGCTCGACCCGCGACGCCAAGAAGATCTGCACCACCTGCGAGGTCA
>JBDTQN010000226.1:0-4621 GCA_039932215.1 Pseudolysinimonas sp.
CCGACGGCGAAGCCGACCGGGTCGACTGGCTCACGTCCTTCTACTTCGGCGGAGACAAGCACCGCGGTCTGCGCACCGTCATCGACAACCTCGGCGACATCGACGCGCGCGAAATCAACTCGATCCACATCACCGACGACATCACCCTGCGGATCGGCAAGTACGGCCCGTACCTCGAGGTGCCCGCGCCCGAAGGTGAGACCCCTCGCCGGGTCAACGTCCCCGAAGATCTGGCCCCCGACGAGCTCACCCCCGAGAAGGCGCGCGAACTGATCGAAGCGCCCGTCGTCGGCGACCGCGAGCTGGGCATCCATCCCACCACCGGCAAGATGATCGTCGCGAAAGACGGGCGGTACGGGCCCTACGTCACCGAGCTCGAGCCCGCGCCGCCGGCTGAGCCCGTCGTCCTCAAGGTCGACGAGGCCGACGCCGGCGTCGTCGTCGACCCCGCCACCGGCGAACTCCTCGAGCCGACGGTTGCGCCGGCCGGTGACGACGAGAAGCCCAAGAAGAAGAAGGCCGCGAAGAAGGCCGCCGTCGTCAAGCCGCGCACGGCATCCCTCTTCAAGAGCATGGACCCGGCCCTGGTCGATCTCGAGACCGCCATCAAGCTGCTCGACCTGCCGCGTGTCGTCGGGCAGGATCCCGAAAGCGGTGATGACATCACCGCGCAGAACGGGCGCTACGGTCCTTACATCAAGAAGGGCACCGACAGCCGGTCTCTCGAGAGCGAAGAGCAGATCTTCTCCATCGACCTGCCGGGCGCGCTCGAAGTGTTCGCGCAGCCGAAGTACGGGGCGCGTCGCCCCTCCAGCGCGTTGAAAGAATTCGACGCCGACCCGGTCAGCGGCAAGCCGATCAAGGTACGCGACGGCCGATTCGGGCCGTACGTCACCGACGGCGAGACCAACGCCACCATCCCGCGCGGCGACGACGTCGAGACCATCGACTTCGAGCGAGCCGTCGAACTGCTCGCCGACAAGCGCGCAAAGGGTCCGGCCAAGCCGAAAGCCAGGCGGGCACCCGCCAAACGCGCCCCCGCGAAGAGGAAATAGCCGGTGCCAGGGCTGTTCCTCACGTTCGAGGGCGGCGACGGGTCAGGCAAGTCGACCCAGTCCGCGCTGCTGACCGACTGGCTCACCGAGCAGGGCCGCACCGTCGTGCACGCGCGCGAACCCGGCGGCACCGACTTCGGGCTCGAAGTGCGCGAACTCGTGCTGCACCGCCGCGGTCACATCGTCGCCCGCGCTGAGGCCCTGCTCTACGCGGCCGACCGCGCGCACAACATCGCCACCGTGGTGCGCCCCGCTCTCGAGCGCGGTGACATCGTCATTCAAGACCGCTACCTCGACTCCTCCGTCGCCTACCAGGGCGCAGGTCGCGTGCTCGACACCGATGAGGTGCGCAACCTGTCGCTCTGGGCCGTCGAAGGCCTGCTCCCTCACCTCACCGTGCTGCTCGACCTCGACGAGACCACCGGGCGCACCCGGCTCGACGAGGCCCGCACCCGCTACGACCGGCTCGAGGCCGAAGCCGACGACTTCCACGCACGCGTGCGGGTCGCCTACCTCGAGCTCGCGGCCGCCGAACCCGACCGCTTCCTGGTGCTCGACGCCACTCTCCCCGTCGACGAGCTCGCGCAGCGCATCCGCGACCGAGTGTCATCCCTCCTCGGTTAGATTCAACGCATGGCGTGGGATGACCTGACCGGTCAGGCAGAAGCGATCGCCATCATGCGCGCGGCCGCCACCGACGACGGCATGACCCACTCCTGGCTGATCACCGGACCGCCCGGATCGGGCCGCTCGATCCTCGCCTACGCGTTCGCCGCGGCCCTCATCGCCCGACCCGGCGACGAACCAGCCACCGAAGCGCAGGTGCAGGCCGGCACGCACCCCGACCTCGGCGTGCTCAGCACCGACCGGGTCACCATCACCATCGACGAGGTCCGGCAGCTGGTCGCGTCCAGTCAGTACTCCCCGTCGGTCGGCCGCTACCGCGTCATGGTCATCGAAGACGCCGACCGCATGACCGAACGCACCTCGAACGTGCTGCTCAAAGCACTCGAAGAGCCGCCCCCGCGCACCGTCTGGATCCTCTGCGCTCCGAGCGAAGCCGACCTGATCCCCACCATCCGCTCCCGGGTGCGCGCCGTGCGCCTGCGCATCCCCGGCGTCGACGAAGTCGCCGAACTGATCTCGCGACGCGACGGGGTCAGCCTGCCCGAAGCCACCAAGGCGGCGCGCGAAGCGCAATCCCACATCGGCATGGCGCACCGCCTCGCGACGAACGAACAGGCACGCGACCGGCGCCGCCGCACGCTCGAACTGGCCCTCGGCATCCGGAGTGTCTCGGGCGCCGTGCTCGCCGCCACCGAGCTGGTCGCCGTCGCGACCGACGACGCCAAAGCGTTCACCGAAGAGCACGATGCCGAAGAGCGCGACAAGGCGCTGCGCTCGCTCGGCATCGAGCCCGGCGGGTCGGTGCCGCCCGGCCTGCGCGCCCAGCTCAAAGCGCTCGAAGAAGACCAGAAGCGGCGCGCGACCCGCAGCCTGCGAGACGGCATCGACCGCATCCTCGTCGACCTGTTGTCGCTCTACCGCGACATCCTGCTGCTGCAACTCGGGGTCGGGACCGAGCCGGTCAACCTCGCGATCTACCCCGCCCTCACCGAGGCCGCCGGGCGCAGCACACCCTCGCGCAGTCTCGAGACGCTCGACGCGATCGCCACCGCGCGCGAACGCATCGAAGGCAACGTGGCTCCCGCCCTCGCCCTCGAGGCGATGCTCGTCAGCGCCGTCAGAGAGTAGGCACCAATGAAGCGCACCCACCCGAATCGCGGCCGCATGATCGCGGTGCTCGCCGTAGCATCCGGTCTGTCTGTGCTGCTGACCGGGTGTCTGCAGTTGTTCTTGCCGCCGCGGCCCGAGACGACCTCCACGCCCACGGGCGAGCAGGTGGATGCCGCGCTGCAGCCGTTCTATTCGCAGACGCTGGTCTGGAGCAGCTGCGGCGACGGCATGCAGTGCACCACAGCGACCGCTCCGATGAACTGGGACGACCCCGCGCAGGCCAGCATCGACCTCGCCCTCGTGCGACAGCAGGCGACCGGCACGAAGCTGGGTTCTCTGCTGGTGAACCCCGGCGGTCCGGGCGGATCGGGCTACGACTTCATCCTCGACAGTGTCGACTACGCGACCAGCGAGCGGCTGCAGAGCAGCTTCGACATCGTCGGGTTCGACCCTCGTGGGGTGGGCAGTTCGTCGGCGGTGAGCTGCTACGACGATCCCGCCTACTTCGACCAGTTCACCTATGGGATCCTGCCGGGGGAGGTCGGTTCCGACGCGTGGATCGCCGCGGTCGAGGCCACGAACAAAGAGTTCGGCGAGCAGTGCCTCACGTTCACCGGGCCGTTGCTGCAGTACGTCGACACTGTCAGCGCCGCCCGCGACCTCGACCTGCTGCGTGCCGTGCTGGGGGATGAGAAGTTGAACTTCCTCGGCTACTCGTACGGCACCTTCCTCGGCGCGACCTACGCCGACCTCTACCCGAAGAAGACGGGGCGGCTCGTGCTCGACGGCGCCCTCGACCCCGCGACCACCGACTTCGACGTCACGATCACGCAGGCCAAGGGATTCGACAGCGCGCTAGCCGCCTATCTGGCGGACTGCGTCTCACACGACGAATGCCCGTTCGCATCGGTGCCGCAGGGGCTGACGCGGATCGCGAAGATTTTCCACGACGTGTCGGTCGCACCGCTGCCGGGCAGCGACGGCCGGCAGCTGGGCGTCAACGCCATGTTCGCGGCGACCATCCTGCCGCTCTACAGCCAAGACAACTGGCCCTACCTCGACCAGCTGTTCGACGAGGTGCTGCAGGGTCAGACGCAGACCGCGTTCCTGCTCGCCGACAGCTACAACGAACGCAACGCCGACGGCACCTACGGATCGAACTCGAACGAGGCGTTCTTCTCCATCAACTGCCTCGACTACACCGGCAACCCCGACGTGGCGAACATGCGTGCGGAAGCGGCCGAGCTCGCCGAGGCGGCACCGGTGTTCGGTCCCTGGATGGCGTACGGCGGCACCACGTGCGCCTCGTGGCCGTTCCCGCCGACCCGCGAACGCGACCCGATCACGGCGGCCGGCTCCGCCGACATCCTGGTGGTCGGGACCACGAACGACCCCGCCACCCCCTACGTGTGGGCGCAGGCGCTGGCCGACGAACTCGAGAACGGGCACCTGATCACGTATACGGGTGAGGGTCACACCGCGTACAACAAGTCGAACTCGTGCGTGAACGACGCGGTCGACGACTACTTCATCGACGGCACCGTTCCCGCGAGCGATCCCGACTGCTGACCGCGAGCGGCGTGCAATATTGCAGTCTGTGCAACAATGGATGCCATGACCGACCCCGCGGTTGAGACACCCGGCCTGCGCGAACGCAAGCGCCTCGCGACGCGTCGCGCGATCCAGGTCGCCGCGATCGAGATCGTGCGCGAGCGCGGCCTCGACGCCACCACGATCGACGAGATCGCGCGCATCGCCGACATCTCACCGCGCACCTTCTTCAACTACTTCTCGTCGAAAGAAGAGGCGATCATCGGCGACGGCCCCGA
>JBDTQN010000227.1:0-4615 GCA_039932215.1 Pseudolysinimonas sp.
GCGGGTAGGCAGCTTCGGCGACACCGCAACGGTCTCGTTCTATCCCGCGCACCACATCACAACCGGCGAGGGTGGCGCGGTGTTCTCCAAGCGTCCGTTGGTAACCAAGCAAGTGGAGTCGTTCCGTGACTGGGGACGGGACTGCTACTGCGACACCGGCTGCGACAACACCTGCAAGAAGCGCTTCGAGTGGGAGCTGGGAGACCTGCCGGCCGGCTACGACCACAAGTACATCTACAGCCACATCGGCTACAACCTCAAGGCCACCGACATGCAGGCGGCGCTGGGACTGTCGCAACTGAACAAGATCGACGCCTTCGTCGCCGCCCGTAAGGCGAACTTCGAGCACCTGCACCGGCGGCTCACCGGCGTGGAGGGACTGATTCTCCCGTTCGCCACGCCGAAATCCGACCCGTCGTGGTTCGGGTTCCCCATCACGATCGACCCGGAGCACCCGGCGGACCGCAACCTCCTCACGCGCTTCCTCGACGACCGCAAGATCGGGTCGAGGCTGCTCTTCGCCGGCAACCTCACCAAGCAGCCCGCCTACCGCGATGTCGATTTCCGCATCGTGGGTGACCTGACGAATACCGACATCGTGATGAACCGCACGTTCTGGGTCGGGGTGTATCCCGGCCTCACCCCGCCGATGCTCGACTACATCGCCGACAGCATCATCGAATTCGTCGAGAACGCGAACCGCTAGCCATGCACTACCTCGTCACCGGCCACACCGGCTTCAAGGGGAGCTGGTTGACCCTGTTGCTCACCGCGCGAGGACACACGGTCTCGGGGATCGCCCTCGACCCGCCGGACGGCGGCCTGTTCGAGGCAGCGGAGGTCGCGTCGGACCTCGCACACGATCGTCGGCTCGACATCCGCGATGCCGCGCAGACCACTGCGGCGATCGCGGCGATCGCGCCCGATGTCATCCTGCATCTGGCCGCGCAGCCGCTCGTGCGCGAGTCGTATCGCGATCCGCGCGCCACGTTCGAGACGAACGTGATGGGAACGCTGAACGTCCTGGAGGGGGTCGCGGCCACGCCGTCGATCCGCGCCGCGATCGTCGTGACCACCGACAAGGTGTACCGCAACGTGAACCGGGTCGACGGCTACGTCGAAGACGAGCCGCTGGGCGGGCACGATCCGTACAGTTCGTCGAAGGCGATGGCCGACCTGCTGACCCAGTCGTGGGTCGCCAGCTTCCCGAGTGCGCCGACGGCGATCGCGCGGGCCGGCAACGTGATCGGCGGAGGCGATGTCAGCAGCGACCGGCTGCTTCCCGATCTGCTCGCGGCCTACGCAGAAGGACGCGTGGCGGCGATCCGGTTCCCCGACGCCGTGCGGCCGTGGCAGCACGTGCTCGACTGCCTCGACGGATACCTGACCCTCGCCGACGCGCTATTGGACGGCCGCGGCACCGGGGAGTGGAACATCGGCCCCGGCCCGGAGAGCTTCGTGCCAGTCGGAGCGATCGCCGATCTCGCCGCGACCCTGTGGGGCAATGGTGCCGGATGGAAGCGCGACCGGGACGAGCATCCGCACGAGGCCGGCCTCCTGGCCCTCGATGCGTCCAAGGCGCAGCGAGAACTCGGGTGGCGCAATCGGCTGCCGTTCCCGTCGAGCCTCGAGTGGACGGTCGCGTGGCAGAAGCAGGTCGCAGCCGGGCGGCCGGCCCGCGATGTCACGCTCGAGCAGATCGCGACCTTCACGGAGTCGCCGTGACCGGCGGCCGGAGCACCCGGTTCGGCACCATGCTCGACGATCAGCGTGTGCGGTTCGTGCTGGTCGGCGGCGTCAACACCGTCGTCGGGTACGGCCTGTTCTCGCTCACCCAGTTCCTGATCGGCGGGGTGATCAGTTACTTCGGCAGCCTGCTGATCGCGCACCTCATCGCCTCAGTGCTGGCGTTCGTGCTGTACCGGCGTTGGGTATTCCGAGTCGAGGGGACGGTTGTGGTGGACTTCCTCCGCTTCCAGGTCGTCTACCTGATCCCGCTGGCCGCCAACCTGCTTGCGCTCCCGCTGCTGGTCGCCGTCGCGGGCTGGAATGTCTACCTGGCGCAGGCCGTCATTGTGGTGATGTCGACGATCGTGAGCTTCGTCGGGCACAAGTTCTTCTCGTTCCGGCGCCCCGGGGTGCCGGTCGACTCGGAGGTCGCCCGATGACCGCCGCTCCACTCATGGCACGGGGCGACCGTGGCCCCCTGGTCGGCATCGTCGTCGTCGCGATCGTCGCGTGGAGCACCACGCTCCTCGCGCCCGAGGCGCGGTACTGGGACGACTGGGTCGCGTCGAGCGATCCGATTGGGCTGTACCACGACCTCGGGCTGCCGTGGATGGGCCCGATCGTCCAAGCGCTCTTCGCCCTCGGCCCCTGGACGTTCAAGCTGCTCGGTGTGGTCTCGGCCATCGTCGTGGGCTGCATGACGTACCTCGTCGCTGGACGGGGACTCTCGCTGTCGCAGGTCGAGCGGTGGCTGGTCGCGGCGCTCGTCGTGGCGCTTCCGTTGAACACTGCCCGTTCGGCGCTCGCCGTGCTCCTCACCTACTCCCTCAGCATGGCGCTGTTCATGATCGCCTGGTATCTCGTGGTGCGACGCCCACCCGCGTCGCCGGGACGCGTGCGCTACCTGGTCGCGGCGGTCCTCTTCTTCATCAGCTTCAGTACGGCATCCCTGCTGCCGTTCATCGCGGCTCCCGCCGCGCACCTGCTGTTCCTCGGCGCGAGTGAGTCTGGGTGGTCGTGGCGAACGGTGCGACGTCTGATCGCCCGGTTCTGGTACCTGGGGGCAGCGCCCGTCGTGTTCTGGATCGTGCGCACGCTCTGCTTCCAGCCGACCGCGCTCTACGAGGACTACAACCGGTTCATCACTCTGGCCCGCCCGCTCAGCGTGGCCACCCGGGGCACCCTGCTACTCGCCGTGCTCGCCGTCGTCACTGTGGTCGTCGTGATCGTGTGGCGCCGGGTCGCGCCCGGTCACCCCGCCGCTTCCCTAGGCGTCGTCGCACTCGGCGGCCTGACTGGGGCCGTCGCGGTCCTGATGTCGCGCTTGGGCGACGCCCGGTCGCTCGCCTGGGTCGCGGTGACCGCACTGCTGGTCGCCTGCGCGGTGGTCTTGGTCGCGCATGGCATTCGTCTGCTCGTGCGGCGCGGGCGTGGGGAGGCGCAGCGGGATGCGGTCGTGCCCATCGCGGCGACCGGCCTGCTCCTGCTGCTCCTCGGCACCCTTCCATACCTCGTCGTCGACAAGGTGCCGACGTTCGCTGACTGGGAGGTTCGGCACCAGCTGCTGATGCCGATCGGCATCGCGGTCATCGTCGTGGCCGCGTGGCGCGCCCTCGGTCCGCGCCGAGGCGAGCGGGCGATCGCCGTCGGCGTCGTCACCGCGTTCGCGCTCGTGTCGCTGTGGACCACCCTGACCCTTGTCGCCGACTGGCGAAAGCAGGCCGCCGTGATCGAGGCGCTACGGGCCTCGGATGCCGTCCGCGGCGTATCGACCGTGGTCTTCGCGGACGGCGCGCAGGCGCTCAATTTCGGCGACCGGCCGTACTCGACATTCGACTATCACGGCTGGCTCGGCGTGGCGTTCGGCGACCGGACCCGATACGGCGTGGACGCGGCGCAGGTCGGCGCGTTCCTCGATGCCGACCCGGAGGCCCTGGAACAGCTCGGCTCCCGCTACGGGTACGGCGGGTACCAGTACTCGACCGAAGCGGTCCGCGTCGACATCGAGCAGGTCCCCGGCGCATCCCGCTTCGATCTGCTCGTCGGATCGCCCGCAATCGAGGTAGTGGTCACGCCGATCGACGACCTCGAAAAGCTGCGCTAGACGGCGGGGTCCGCGGCGGTCTGGCGCTGCAGCCGTCGCGTTATCAGGTCGGACCGGATGCGCAGCCCGACACCGAGCACGAAGCGAACGGGCCACAGGACGGCACCGGGGTATTTCCGTTCGAGGAACCGTCGCGCGCTGGAGTGGTGCGCACGGATCATCGCCGCGCCGTCGCGACCGGTGGCGTGCGCCCCCGAGTGCGTGACCTCGGCGGCCGGGTCGTACACATTGCGGAACCCGGCCCGGCCGAACCGGAAGCCGAGGTCGACGTCCTCGAAGTACATGAAGTACCTCTCGTCAAACCCGCCGATCGCGTCGAACGCGCTGCGTCGCACGAGCAGGCATGAGCCGCTGAGCCACCCCGCATCCTTCAGCGCCGGGGTGGTGGGGCTGTCGTCGCGGTAGTTCCGGGTCCACGGGTTGTTGGGCCAGAGGTTGACGAAAAGTGCGTGCCCGATGCCGTTGCGGATCGAGGGCACTGCGCGAGCGGACGGGTACACCGAGCCGTCCGACTCGCGTACGAGCGGCCCGACCGCTGCGATGGTCGGATCACCGGCGGCTCGCGCGGCCATCGTGGCGACGGACCCAGGCGTCAGCACAAGATCGGGGTTGGCGATCAGCACCCATTCCACGGTGGGGGAGAGCAGCGCGGCGCCCGCGTTCATGGCCGCGCCGTACCCGGGGTTGTCGGGCCGGGAGAGGTAGCGGGCTCCGGCCGATTCGGCGAGACGCCGCACGCTGTCGTCGTTCGGCCGGTTGTCGACCACGACGGCCTCGAAGGGG
>JBDTQN010000228.1:0-4604 GCA_039932215.1 Pseudolysinimonas sp.
GTGAGAGGCTCCGAGATGGCGGTGCAGACGACCGATGAGGGCGTCGCTGAAATCGGCCTTGGACGCCCGGAAATCGGCCAGCGCGCGCCGCACCTCGTCCTGCCGCTCGAGCTCGAACTGTGCTGTGGCGAGGGATTCATGACCCGCCACTTCTATTCGCTGCTCGCCGAATCGGTGGTCGCCATCGACTTCGATCCCGGCGCGATCCGGATGGCCCGTCGCGACAACGCCGCATCGAACACGACCTACATCCTGGGCGACATCCGCAGCGACATCCCCGAGGGCGAGTTCGAGAACATCGTGTGGGACGCGGCGATCGAGCACTTCACCGAGGAAGAGACCGCGGCGCTCATGGGAGTGATCGCGTCGCGACTGACCGCCGACGGCATCCTCAGCGGATACACCCTCCTCGAAGGCGAGGGAGGCGCGCACCACCTGCACCAGCACGAGTACGAGTTTCACGACAAAGAGGACATCGCCCGGTTCCTGACCCCGTACTTCAAGAACGTGCAGGTGTCAGAGACGACGTTCCCGAACCGGACCAACCTGTACTTCTACGCGAGCAACGGACCGCTCCCGGCGGACCGGGGGCTCACCCTGATCACCACGCGCTAAGAGGCGTCGGAGCCCTCATCGTCGGTCGGCTCGTCATCGAGTTCGTCGTCGAGCGCGCTCTCGAAGTCGATCCCGTCATCGGGATCGTCGCCGTGGTCGTCATCGAGATCGTCGACGTCGTGATCGTCATCGTCTTCTTCGTCAGTGTCGCCGTCGGCAAGCAGCTCCGAGTCGTCGGGCTCGCCGGACTCGGCCTGCGCGGCGCGGTACTCGTCGAGGCGCTCCGACCACGGCACCCAGTCGGGTGCGAGCAGGGCGCCGTCGCCCGGCATCAGCTCGGTCTCGAGCACAGTCGGCTCTTCGCCGGGCAGCTCGGCCAGGCTGATGGTCCAGTGCCAGCCGGGGTAGCCGGCCATGGTCGCGGCGAACAGCATGGTGAAGACACCGTCGTCTTCGGCGGTCTCGCTCAGCAGTTCGCCGAAGGTGCCGGCCGGGGTGATCTCGGCGAGCGCGTCGCGTGCCCGCTGTTCACGCTCGGCGGTGGTCATGGCGATCACTCACGCATCCAGGTCGTCGGCGACCTTGCGCAGCACGGCGGCGATCTTCGAGCCGTGACTGCGGTTGGGGTAGCGGCCGTGGCGCAGGTCAGACCCGATGCTGTCGAGCAGCTTCACCAGGTCTTCGACCACGATCGCCATGTCGTCTGCCGAGCGGCGGGTGCGCTGGGCGAGAGTGGTGGGCGCGTCGAGCACGCGGACGGACAGCGCCTGCGCACCCTTCTTGCCGTCGGCGACCCCGAATTCGAGGCGGCTGCCGGGTCGCACGGTCGCTCCTGCGGGCAGGGCCGACGCGTGCAGGAACACCTCGGTGCCATCGTCGGACGCGATGAACCCGAAGCCCTTGTCTTCGTCGTAGAACTTGACCTTGCCGGTAGGCATGTGCCTGACCCTTCCGTTCGAGGCACCGGGTTCTCCAACTACGCTGGTCTTCGTGGCAGAGAACTCCGCGGTGCCCCTCAATCGTATCGAACGCGTGCTCGCGTCGATGATCGCCGGCATCGGTGGCCTCTCGGTGATCGCGATCATCGCGACGATCGTGGGTTCGACCGCGGGTGTCGACCTCTCGTCGGGCGCATGGCCGGTCGTGGCGGTCTTCCCCGGTCTGGGCCTGCCGATCGCTTTCGTCCTGATCATCGTGTTCGCGATCGTGAGCATCGTGCGTCGCCGCCGGATCGCGGCCGATGGCAGCGACTAGCGGCTCCGTCCTGGCGCTCGCCGCGCGGCTGCGGACCCTCGACGACGAGGACCTGACCCGCCTGGTGACCGCGCGCGGGGTGCGCGAGCACGGCATCCGCGACTTCTTCGACCTGGCCGAGGCCCTGCTCGACCGCGTCTCGGTGCAATCAGCACTCGAACGACTCGACCGCGGCACGCTGGCGCTGCTCGCGACGGCGGGCGACCTGGCGTCGACCAGCGGGGCGCCGACCGCCTCCGATCTCGCGGGGCGACTGGGGGTGGATGCCGCGGAGGTCGCGAGGCGCGCTACGCTCGCGCTCGAGGCCGGCCTGCTCGCCGAAGAGTCGGGCCGATTCGCGCCCTGGGACGCCGTCACCGACCAGCTGCAGGCGTGGCCGTCGTTCGGGTTGCCGACCGCCCCCGATCTCGTGGGCATGCGGCCGCCGGCGGCACTCGAGGCCGTATCCGAGTCAGACACCCGGTTCGTGGACCGTGGCGCCGGCGACCGCGCCTTCGCGACCCTGTCGGCCGTGACCGAGGTGCTGTACGCCCTGCGCGATGAGCCGGCACGACGTCTGGCGCGCGGAGGTGTGGCGCTTCCCGACGCGCGACGGCTCGCCGCGGTCGCGGGGGTCGAGGTCGACGAACTCGAGCTGCTGCTCGACATCGCGTCGCGGGCGGGGCTCGCCGACGCCGGCTCGGAGTGGAACCCTTCCGCGGCGGCGCAGGCCTGGTTGTCGGCGCCGCGACTGGAGCGCTGGGGCACGCTGGCACAGGGGTGGCTCGAACGGCTTCCCGACGAACTGCACGAGCTGCTGCGTCAGCGCGCCCACACGGTCTGGGGTCAGGGCCTGGTCGACTACCTCGCCTGGCTGTACCCGGCGGGCGGCGGCTGGATCCGCGAGCGCACCGACCAGGCGGCTCGCGAGGCCGAACAGCTCGGCATCACCGGCAGCTCGACGCCGAGCACACCGGGCAGCGCCCTCCTGCTCGACGGACCCGAGGCGGCGACCGCGGCGATGGCCGCTCTCTTCCCCGCGGAGGTCGACAAGGTCTACCTGCAGCCCGACCTGTCGATCATCGCGCCCGGTCCGCTGCTCGCGCCGATCGACGAGCGACTGCGCAGCATGTCAGAGGCCGAGACGCGCGGGCTCGCGTCGTCGTACCGGGTGACGGCGTCCAGCGTGACGCGGGCCCTCACGGCGGGCGAGTCGGTGCCCGCGATCCGGGAGTTCCTGGCCTCGATCTCGCTCACCGGCATCCCGCAGCCGCTGGAGTACCTGCTCACCGACACCGCCTCCCGCTTCGGCACGCTGCGCGTGGGCGCGCTCGACCCCGGCGCTCCCGCCCCCGATGCCCCGGATGCCGGGGCCGCCGCGTACGTGCGCTCTGACGACAGTGCGCTGCTGGCCCGCCTCGTCGTCGACCCGAACCTCGCCCCGCTGGCCCTGCGCCGGGTAGGGGAGCACCGCGTCGTGACCCGGTTCGACTCGGTCGTGCTGTTCTGGACCCTCGCCGACGCCCGCTACCCCGTCGTCGCCGAGAACGCGGCCGGCGAGGTGATCGCCCTGCGCCGTGAGCGGCGGGCCGGCGGCGGATCAGCGGTCGGCGACGACACCGCCGCCATCCTGGTGCAGCGGGTGCGCGCGGTCGCGGCGGGCGAACCGGAAGAGACCAGTCAGGCGTGGCTGGCGCGCCAGCTCGAGCTGGCCATCCGCAACAAACTGACGGTGTCGGTCACCGTGCTGCTGCCCGACGGCGCCGAGGCCGAATACCTGCTCGAGCCCGCCGCACTCGCCGGCGGTCGGCTGCGAGCGCGCGACCGCAGAGCCGACATCGAGCGCACGCTGCCGCTGGCATCCATCACGCGGGTCGTACCGTCGACCGGTGGCTGATCAGCAACACCGGTAGTCTTGACAGTTATGTCTGACGGCCCCCTGATCGTGCAGAGCGACCGCACCGTGTTGCTCGAAGTCGCCCACCCCGACGCGGACGATGCCCGCCACGAGCTCGCGATCTTTGCCGAACTCGAGCGCGCGCCCGAACACGTGCACACGTATCGCATCACGCGACTGGGCCTCTGGAACGCCCGCGCCGCCGGTCACACGGCCCAGCAGATGCTCGACACTCTGGAGCGGTACGCGAAGTTCCCGGTGCCGCAGACGGTCGCGATCGACATCGATGAGACCGTCGGTCGCTACGGGCGCCTGGTCATCACGCGCGACCCCGAGACCACCGAACTGCTGATCACCTCGACCGATCCGGCCGTGCTCGCCGAGATCACCCGCAGCCCGAAGATCGGCCAATTTCTCGGCGTGCGACGCACCTCCACCGAGTGGACCCTGCAGCCGTGGGCGCGTGGCCAGGTCAAGCAAGAACTGCTGAAGCTCGGCTGGCCCGCCGAAGACCACGCCGGCTACACCCCCGGCACCCCGCACGAGATCGGCCTCATCGAAGACGACTGGGCGCTGCGCGATTACCAGCAGAAGGCGATCGACAACTTCTTCGAGGGCGGCTCGGGCGTCGTGGTGCTGCCCTGCGGCGCCGGCAAGACGCTGGTCGGCGCGGGGGCGATGGCGAAGGCCGACACCACGACACTGATCCTCGTGACCAACACCGTGTCCGCGCGCCAGTGGCGGTCTGAGCTGCTCAAGCGCACCAGCCTGACCGAAGACGAGGTGGGCGAGTACTCGGGCCACGTCAAAGAGATCAAGCCGGTCACCATCGCCACGTACCAGATCCTCACCGCCAAGCGAAAAGGCGAGTACGCGCACCTCGCCCTGCTCGACGCCCTCGACTGGGGCCTCATCATCT
>JBDTQN010000229.1:0-4573 GCA_039932215.1 Pseudolysinimonas sp.
TTCACCGACGCCGACGCCGACCGGCTCCTGACCGAGCTTGAGGCTGTTCTGCGCGGGTAGCGTTCATTGTGCCCCCAATCATCCTTCTGATCAGGGCTTTTTTGGCGGTACCGGCGGGACCTGTTCAGCAAGAACGATAACTACGTCGTCACGGTGAACGCTCGGGTCCACGGCCCGCTGCGGGTGTTCGCGATCGGCGCAGCTCTGTCGATCGACACGGTGCTCCACCAAGGAAGCGCATCGAGCCGCCGACGCTGAGCCGACGTGCCTTCCTGGCCCGCACGACAAACGCGAAAACGAAATCGAAGCGATGAGTTTTAAGACGTTGAGATTTGGCGGGCGCCACAGAAGAGGATAAGCAGCACATCCGAATCGGCTTGCTTTCCTTGTCTCGCGGATGCCTAGGGCTGCTGCACATCGACGGCGCAGATACGAGCCTTGCGGCGGCAGCGTTCGCTGCGGGCGGTGTAACAGCGACGATCGCCGTAGGAGACGTCGGAGCGATCCTGTGGGCGACAGGTCTGAGGGGGTGGCCCAGCCGGTCTTCGGTGTTTTCGTGATCGCGGTCGCTGCGCTTACAACCGTCGAGATCGGGCCATGTTCGAGAAGGCCAGCTTCACCTTCGGGCGCCACATCGGAAAGAGCAAGACGGTCGCGCACGACGGTCGCGGCGGCAGGCGTCTGAGTTATCCGAGCGCCGGAACGTCTCGTGATCGCATCGTCCGGCGGGCACGTCGCCGGACGAGCAGCTCCGCGACGACGCTGTTGATCACGAAGCCCACGGCGACGAGCCAGGTCTCACAGAATGCGTCGACCTCGCCGTCGATGATCGACCACAGCACGACGACGAGCGCCTGGGTTCCGCCGGAGACCGCGATCGCGTAAGCGCGCGTCATCCATGCGCCATGCGCAGCGAAGTCTCGGCGCGTGATCGCGATGGCTCCCCGCACCAGGAACAGCGTCATCGCGACGGCGAAGACGAGGCGAACCGCCGCGAGCGCGAACTCATCCGAAGGACCCCGGAAAAAGACGCCGATCGGAACACTGGAGACTGCCGCGATGATACCCGCGGGGATGAGGGCGCGGCCGGCGGCCCGGTGCCACCCGCGTCGAGTTCTCAGTGCCGGGGAGAACTGGAATGCCCCGAGCAGGCAGAAGGCGCTCATCGCCACGATGTGCGCGACGATCGCGACCAGCAACGCCAAGGGTAGGGCGCTCTCGGTCCCCGCTCGCACTTCTTGCAGGCGAAGCACGCCGCCGATCACGGGGAGTGCGCTGAGCAGCAACAGGCCGGTGATGGCGCGCCATCCGCTTCTCGGTCGCTTTCGCGCGCCCGTCATCCCGGCATCGGGGAGGATGCCCGTCCTCGACTGGGAGCTCATCATCTGCCCTTCTTTCGTGCGGTTGTGAGGATCGGAGCTATGCCCGTTCACCTGAGGACAAGGAAGAAGATGATGGCATTCAAGGCGAGGTTGAAGGACGCGTGAGCGGCGATCGCCCCGGCCAACGAACCGGTGAGTGCTCTGAACCCGAAGAACATCAGTGCACTGAAGAACATGGCTCCGACCCAGACTGTCGCCGGCACCGCAAGGAAGCTCCAGACACCGGCCACGTACACGATGCCGAAATGCGCCAGGTGCACGAGAGCGAAGGCGGCAGCATCGATCAGCGCGGCCGTGCGGTTGCCGAGACTGGTGGCGAGGCTCTCATGAGCGATTCCTCTATAGAGCAGTTCCTCGCCGATCGGGCTAAACGTCATGCCGACCGCCGCGTAGATTGCGAAGTAGATGAGCCGATCGTCGAGCGTCATCGATGTCGGCACGTTCGAGTAGGAGCGGGCGATGTAGACGAAGGGGTTGCTCGTCGAGTCGCCCCAGATCGCGAGGAAGGCTGCATAGGCGACCCCGCACGCGAGCACCCCCGCCAGGACCGCCGCCGGGATCCATCGCCACCGAGTCGGTTTGACCAGCCCGATGCGCCTGCGACCCGAGCGCGAGAGCAGTACCCACGGCAGCAACGCCATCGCGACGAACACGACGCTCACTAGCTGGTAGCTCGCGGTCACGTTCGCCTGGAGTACCAGGGCGACCCGGGCGAGTCCGAAGACGACCAACAGGAGCACGCCTGTCCGGACGGTGAAACCCTGGCTCCGCCTGAACGGGCGGCGGAAGAGCTGATCGGCGTCCACGAGGAGCGGCGTCACAGACTGCCCTGGAAGAACGCGGCGAGCGCGGGAGCCGTCTCGGCGACGGTGGAGAGGTTGACGACCATGATGAACAGGAGTACCGGGGCTAACGCCGGCAGCACTATGGCCACCGTCGCGGTCACCCGGCGGAGCCGGACATCCTGCCTTACGATCCGGGACCACCGGATCCAGAGCACGATGTCCGCGGCCACGACGAGGAGTGCGGCGATGACCGCGACGACGACGACGACCAGGTGATAGGTGCGGAAGTCGCTGATCAGGGCATCCAGAACCGGCGTGGACGTTCCCGCGGCGAATTGCGCCTGGACCTCCGCGACCTCGGGCACCGACCCGTCCATCGGGAGGAGGCCCATGACCGAGGACAGCGGCGCCAGCGATCCCTGGACGTTGGCCATCACGATCAGCAGCATCAGGGGCGCCAGGGGGGCACCCGCGATCCCCAAGAGGGCGATCCCCGCTCGCGCCACCCGGCCTGTGGCGCGAGCGTAGGCCTTCCATACCTCGTGCCCCGTCAGGAGCAGGGCGATCAGGAGCGCGATGGCGACTACGACCTTGGTGACATGGAACACGGCCCAGAACGACACGACCGCCTCCATACCTGGAGTCAGCGGAGCGGCAGCCGAGGTCCACCACTGCGAGAACGCGACGCCGACGCTCTCGGCGAGCATGCCGGTGGTGATCCCCTCCGGCGACAGGACCCGTGCCACCGTGCCCGGGAGCAGGAAGAAGGCGCCGACGAGCAGCACGGTGGTAGCCAGGATGATCGTGAACCGCGGATTCAATGGCTGCCGTTCGAGCGTTGTTACGTGGGTCACGGGGAAACCTCCGGTGAGTGGGGAAGAGCGGTGGCGGCGGGAGTCCGAGGCCAAGTCCAGGCGGAGCGCAGGATGAAGGCCAGGATCACCATCTCGATCCCGATTGTGACGGCGTAGTAGAGCGCCCAGTCCCAGGGCACCTCGAGCGCGTTGACTGCAGAGAGCGGGGCATACAGCGCTGCGACCACGAGGGTCGTCGCGCGGTTTACCCGGGCGGGCAGCGTCATGGACAGCAGCACCATCAGGCTCGGAACCGCGATGACCGTGAAGAACCCCGTCACCAGCGGCGCGCTGATGTCGAACGCGAAGATGGTGCCTCCTCGGAGCCCGTCGATCTGACCGGGCTGGTAGAGGTGGAGGTAGTCGATGTAGATGATGAGCAGCACAAGGGTCGTCCACGCGGCGGCGAGCTTGGCTCGCACGGGGACCGGTGAGTTGTCCAGCTGCTTGGGCGCGTTCATCGGCTGCCCCGGACGAGACGCACGCCGATAACGAACAGCCAGACAAGCAGGGCGACGAACCCCAGAAGTCCGGCGAAGATAAGGGGCGAGCCGTCGGCGATCGCGACATTGCCGACCCCGGCGACGAGCAGCAGGCCCCCGGCCGCCAGCCCCAGTACGCGCTGCCAGGCCGGAGTCAGTCCGCTCTCGTGAGCGGCGAGCGACGCCCCGACGCACATCGCGCCGAGCGCCGGCAGCACCAGCGCGAATGCGGACGCGTGAATCCGCCAGACGATCTCGTACGCGGACGTCGACTCGACGAAGGTGTTCGCAGAAAGCGCGAACCCGATCAGCAGGACGTTGACGACCACGAAGATCGCCGACACCGCCACGCCAGCGGCGATCGCGAGGCGCGACCAGTCGGCGCCCGCTCCGCCGCGCCGTTCGACGAGGCCGTGCAGACCCGTCACGAACAGGAGCAGCAGCGGGAGGTACAAGGCCACCATGCCTGCCACGATCGCGACCACCGTGTGGTTGGCCGCGTAGTAGGCCAGTACGTCCTCGATCGGAGAGTCGTAGCCGGGCGAGCCCGTGACCGTGAAGAGTACGTTCTCGGTCAGCACCAGGACTGCAAAAGCGATGGCCGCGGCACCCACGAGTCGGCCCCGGGCGAGCTCAGCGCCGGCCAGCGTGGTGGCGGGGGTCGTCGGCAATCTCATTTCATTCTCTTTCGTTGAGGTCGGATCGTACACCGTACGTCGTACGCTGTACTGTCGCACGTACGCTGTACGATCGTCAAATCGGCCACAAGAGTGAGGGGATCCCTGCCTGTGAGCGAACAACGCCAGGCCGCGTCGAGCGCGGGGCTCAGCAAGCAAAGGGTGGTCGTCGAGGCGGTGCGGCTCGCCGACCGCGAGGGGGTCGACGGGCTGAGCATGCGCCGCCTGGCCGCCGCGCTCGGCGCGGGCGCCATGTCGCTGTATCACTACGTGGCGAACAAGGACGAATTACTGGACGCGATGATCGACATCGTGTTCGAGGAGATCGAACCACCGCGCGAAGACACCGACTGGCAGGCGGCGATGCGACGGGAGGCGGTATCCACCCGACAA
>JBDTQN010000230.1:0-4495 GCA_039932215.1 Pseudolysinimonas sp.
GTGCCCTGATCCGGTGATGGATCGGGCGTTCACGCTTCTGCGGTCGACTGACCGCCACCTCATCGCACACCATCCAGGAGGACCCCATGGCCGACAAGAACTCCGGCATCATCGACCCGCCGATCGACGACCTGCTGTCGCGCGTCGACTCCAAGTACCAGCTGGTGATCTTCGCGAGCAAGCGCGCCCGCCAGATCAACGACTACTACGCCGACCTGCACGAGGGCTCGCTGTTCGACAACGTCGGCCCGCTGGTCGACTCGACGATCGACGACAAGCCGCTGTCGGTGGCGCTGCACGAGATCAACGAAGACAAGCTGATCCTCAAGCCGCTCGACGAGCCCGCAGCTCCGTAATCTCTCGTCGGTCATCGAGCCTGTCGAGATGAACATCGTCGTCGGTATCACCGGCGGCATCGCTGCGTACAAGGCGGTCGCCGTCGTGCGGGCGTTTGTCCTGGCAGGTCACGACGTCCATGTCGTGGCGACGGATGCTGCGCTGCGGTTCGTGGGCAAACCGACCCTCGAGGCGATCAGTCGCAACCCGGTGCACACCGATCTCTATGAGGGTGTCGCCGAGGTGCGACATGTGGCAATGGGCCAGCGCGCCGACCTGATCGTCATCGCGCCCGCGACCGCCCACACGCTGGCGAAGCTCGCGACGGGCCTCGCCGACGACCTCCTGGGCAATACGGTGCTCGCGTCGACGGCGCCGCTGGTGCTGGCACCGGCGATGCACACCGAGATGTGGCGGCATCCGGCGACGGTCGCGAACGTGGCGACCCTCGTCGAGCGCGGCGCACACCTCGTCGGGCCTGGCAGCGGTCAGCTCACCGGGTCAGACTCGGGTCCCGGACGCATGGCGGAGCCCGACGAGATCGTTGCGGCGGCGCTCGGCGTTGTCGGACCACGTGATCTGGTCGGCCGTCGCATCCTGATCACCGCCGGCGGAACGCGCGAGCCGCTTGATCCGGTCCGCTTCATCAGCAATCGTTCCAGCGGCAAGCAGGGCGTCGCGCTCGCCCAGGCGGCCGTCGCCCGCGGTGCCGAGGTGACGCTGGTCGTCGCCAACATCGACGACGGGGTGCTCCCTTCGGCCGGCTCAGGGACCGATTTCCCAGTGGTGCACGTGTCGACGACGCTCGAGCTGCAAGAGGCGACGCTGCTCGCCGCGGGCACGGCCGACACCGTGATCATGGCCGCTGCGGTCGCCGACTACCGCCCCGAGACGGTGGCCGACGCGAAGATCAAGAAGGAGAACCAGGGCGACACGCTCGATCTGCACCTGGTCAAGAACCCTGACATCCTGCGCGAACTGACCGCCGCCCGGCGCGAGGGTCAGATCGTCATCGGGTTCGCCGCCGAGACCGAGCCTGACCGCGACGTGCTGCTCGAACTGGGTCGTGCGAAGGCCGCCCGCAAGGGCGTCGACTATCTCGTCGTCAACAGGGTGGGCTGGACCGAGGGCTTCGCAACCGACGGTAACGCGGTGATCGTGCTGGATGCCGCGGGCACTATTGTGGGCGAGGCCGACGGCTCGAAAGCGTCGGTCGCCGACCGTATCCTCGACTACGTCTTGACCCCGCTCGTCTCGATACCCCACGTCTCGACACCCCTGAAAGAGAAGCTGTGACCGATCTTCGTCTGTTCACTTCCGAGTCCGTCACCGAGGGGCACCCCGACAAGATCTGCGACCAGATCAGCGACTCGATCCTCGACGCGCTGCTGACAGTCGACCCGAAGTCACGCGTCGCGGTCGAGACGCTGGTGACGACCGGTCTGGTGCACGTAGCGGGCGAGGTCACCACCGACGGCTACGTCGACATCCCCGGCATCGTGCGCAAGCGCATCACCGACATCGGTTACGACTCGTCCGACGTGTGGTTCGACGGTCGCTCATGCGGTGTGTCCGTGTCGATCGGCGCACAGTCTCCCGACATCGCGCAGGGTGTCGACGACGCTTTCGAGTCCCGTGAGGGCTCGAGTTCTGACCCGCTCGACCACCAGGGCGCCGGCGACCAGGGCCTGATGTTCGGCTACGCGACGCGCGAGACGCCCGAGCTCATGCCGCTCCCGATCTGGCTGGCCCACAGAATGTCCGAGCGGCTCGCCGAGGTGCGCCATGCCGGCGAGGTCGACTGGCTGCGCCCCGACGGCAAGACCCAGGTGACCATCGGCTACGACGGCACCACTCCGGCCACGGTCGAGACCGTCGTCGTGTCGACGCAGCATTCGCCCAAGATCTCGACCGACGACCTCCGTGCCGAGATCGAGCGCCTCGTGATCCGCCCGACCCTCGAACGCATCGACCTCCCGTCGGCCGACGCCAAGATCCTCATCAACCCGACCGGGCGGTTCGAGATCGGCGGTCCCCAGGGCGACGCCGGGCTCACCGGGCGCAAGATCATCGTCGACACCTACGGCGGCGCCTCGCGGCACGGTGGGGGCGCCTTCTCGGGCAAAGACCCGTCGAAGGTCGACCGCTCCGCCGCGTACGCGATGCGGTGGGTCGCGAAGAATGCCGTTGCCGCCGGGCTCGCCGACCGCGTCGAGGTGCAGGTCGCCTACGCGATCGGTGCCGCATCGCCGGTCGGCCTGTACGTCGAGACGTTCGGCACCGGGCACCTGCCCGACGACACGATCACCGCTGCGATCCGCGAGGTGTTCGACCTGCGTCCCGCCGCGATCATCCGCGACCTCGACCTGCTGCGCCCGATCTACGCCGCCACCGCGTCGTACGGCCACTTCGGTCGCGAACTCCCCGACTTCACCTGGGAGCGTACCGACCGCGTCGACGCGCTCCGCTCGGCCGCCGGCCTGTAAGCGGTGGCACGGGCATCCATCGCACGGGTGCTCGTCGACGCCGCCCTTCCGCAGCTCGACCGGCTGCTCGACTATCGCGTCCCCGAACATCTCGGCGACGTGCAGGCCGGTATGCGGGTGTCGGTCCCGTTGCGCAGCGCCAAGCGCCTGGCGCAGGCCTACGTCGTCGAGCGCGCCGAGCAGCAGGAGTACCCGGGTCCGCTGAGCGACATCGACGCGGTCATCTCGCCCATCCCGGTGCTGCGGCCCGAGGTGTGGAGGCTCGCGCGGGCGGTCGCCGATCGCGCCGCCGGATCGGTCAACGACGTTCTCCGGCTCGCGATCCCGCCCCGGCAGGTGCGCGTCGAGAAGGCCTGGCTGGCGGGGGAGCGCGTCGCGCTGCCCCCGCTGTCGCCGACCGAGATCACGGGATACGCATCAGGGACACTGGACGGCGCGCTAGACCGTGGCGAGCGCATCGCGCTGTCGGTGCAACCCGGCGTGGTGGCCACGGCGACGGGCGCGTGGGTGGGGCGCTGGGCGCTCACCCTGGCCGAGGCCGCGGCGCGCACCTGGGCGCTCGGCAAGAGCGCCATCATCGTGGTGCCCGACTACCGCGACCAAGACCAGGTGGCTGCGGCCCTCGCGGCGCTGCTGCACCCCGACGCGGTCGCGCGGTGGGACTCACGGCAACCGAACCCCGATCGCTACCGCGCGTTGCTGCGCGCCGCCGAAGGTCCGCTCGTCGTGCTCGGCAACCGGTCCGCCGTGTACGCGCCCGCCGAAGAGCTCGGCATGCTCGCCATCTGGAACGACGGCGACCCGCTGCTCGCCGAGCCGCTGAGCCCGTACGTGCACGCACGCGACGCCGCGCTCATCCGTCAAGAGCAGCAGGGCGGGGCGCTCGTGCTGGCCGGGCACACCCGTTCCACCGAGGTCGCCCGCCTCGTCGAGGTCGGGTACCTCGCGCAGGTGCGTCCGACGCGGCCACGGCACCCGCGCATCATCCCGAGCGACATCACCACGTCTGACGACCGCCTCGCCGCCCAGGCGCGCATTCCGACACTCGCCTGGCGGGCGGCGACCGAGGGTCTCGCGACAGGCCCGGTGCTGGTCCAGGTCGCGCGGCCTGGTTTCGCGCCCGGACTGCGGTGCGCCGACTGCGGGCAGGCCGCGCGCTGCCGCCGCTGCGGGGGTCCTCTGAGGCAGCGCAGGCAGGGCGCCGCGCCGTCCTGCACGTGGTGCGGCGCTATCGAGGGTGCGTGGCGCTGCTCGAACTGCTCGGGAACGACGCTGCGGCCCGCGGGCGCCGGCAGCCACCGCACCGCCGACGAGCTGGGGCGTGCGTTTCCGGGCACGCTGATCGTCATCTCCGACGGCGAGCGACCGCTCAGCGATGTCGAGGCCAGACCGGCTCTGGTGATTGCGACGCGGGGTGCTGAGCCGGTGGCGGCCGGCGGGTACCGTGCCGTGCTGCTGCTCGACGGCGAGCGGATGGTGGCGCGCGAGAGCCTGCGGGTCGGCGAAGATGTGCTGCGCTGGTGGTCCGACGCCGCCGCACTCGCTGCCGACGACGCGCCGGTGGTGCTCGTGGGAGTCGGGGGATCCCTCGCCACGGCCTTCGCATCCTGGAGCCAGCCCGACTACGCCCGCGTCGAACTCGCCGACCGCCGGGCCCTGCGTTTTCCTCCCGC
>JBDTQN010000231.1:0-4461 GCA_039932215.1 Pseudolysinimonas sp.
TGGGGGCAACTCGGGGCGGGGTGGGGTGGGGCTACGAAGGGAAGGCTGTGGGAGCTAGGCCTGCGCGGCCTTCATGCGGGTGCGCAGCTGGTCGTGGACCTCGGACGGCACGCGAGCGCCGAATCCGGAGAAGAACGCCTCGGCGGCCTCGGCCAGGTGAGCGGCGGGGTCGATGCGGAACAGTTCCTACCAGTCGGCGTCGCTGTCATCAGTGCCGGCGAGGTCGATCGGGTTTGTGGGTCTTTCCGCGCAGCCGTGCCACGAATAACCTTCCTGATCAGGGCTTTCTCGGTGCGTCCGGAGGGAATCGAAGCCTAAGACGAGGGCTGGAACGCCAGGGGTGGCGAGCTCCAGCCCAATGAACATCATGTGTCTCGGTCTGGTTGGGTTTCTCATGATCTAGAAAAACCCACACAGTTGTGGGGGCTTTGTGGGGCTACCAATGCGCAGCACGACAGGCCCGCGCCGCTCAGGGGCGACCGTCGACCCCGTGCGCCCTGAGACAATTTGTCGTGCGATCCGAAGAACAGACGCCCGATGACGGGATCGATCCGGCCGATCTCGAGGTGACCCTGCGGGTGTTGTCGCGGGTCGCCGACCTTGATTCAGGCGACCCGGTTTTCGTCACCGTGCGGAACGCGACGGCAAGGATGATCAAACACGCCAAGCGGGTCCGCAAATCCGAGACCCGCGCACGTATCCAGGCATCCGATCGGGCCGTCGTGGCGGCCACCGCGACGGGCGCGCCCGACCGCATCGACGACGAGACGCGTGGCATCCCGATCTCAGGATCAGCGTCCCAGCAGTCCGCCGGCGTGCTGCTCAGGGCACGCGCCTGCTACATCTGCAAGAAGGACTACACGGTCGTCGACGCTTTCTACCACCAGCTCTGCCCCGAGTGCGCCGCCATGAGCCATCTCAAGCGAGATGCGCGCACCGATCTCACGGGCAGACGGGCACTGCTCACCGGCGGCCGCGCCAAGATCGGCATGTACATCGCACTGCGACTGCTGCGCGACGGCGCGCACACGACCATCACCACGCGGTTCCCGCGCGACGCGGTCCGCCGGTTCACCAGCCTTCCCGACTCCGCGCAATGGATCGACCGCCTCCGCGTCGTCGGCATAGACCTGCGCGATCCGGCCCAGGTGATCGGGCTCGCGGAGTCAGTCGCAGACCAAGGCCCCCTCGACATCCTGATCAACAACGCTGCGCAGACGGTGCGCCGGTCAGCGGGTGCGTACCAGCAGCTGGTGGATGCGGAACTCGCTCCTCTGCCCGACGGACCGCTTCCGGAGTTGGAGACATTCGGTCACACCAACGACGCACACCCGCAGGCACTCCAGCGCTCGGTGGCGGCGCACCCGATCCTGGCCGACGCCGCCACCCTGGCCGACGAACTCACCTCGCAGGCACTGTCTCCCGGCTCGTCGTCGCTCGAGAGGCTCGCTGCCGGCTCGGCGATCGACGCAGCGGGCCTCGTCCCCGACATCGCCGACATCAACTCGTGGACGCAGCGCGTCGACGCCGTCGATCCGCTCGAGATGCTCGAGGTGCAGTTGGCGAACGAGACGGCGCCATTCATCCTGATCTCGAAGCTGCGCGCATCCCTCGCCGCGTCGTCCGCCCGGCGCACGTACGTGGTCAACGTCAGCGCCATGGAGGGTGTGTTCGGGCGCGGATACAAGGGTCCCGGCCACCCGCACACCAACATGGCGAAGGCGGCGGTCAACATGTTGACTCGCACGAGCGCGCGGGAGATGTTCGAAACCGACCGCATCCTCATGACCAGCGTCGACACCGGCTGGATCACGGACGAGCGTCCGCATCCCATCAAGGTCCGGCTCGCCGAGGAGGGCTTCCATGCCCCTCTCGATCTCGTCGACGGCGCCGCACGGGTCTACGACCCGATCGTGCGCGGCGAGTCGGGCGAGGACCTCTTCGGCGTCTTTTTGAAGGACTACGCCCCCGGCTCCTGGTAGGCGACGCGCTTCGGGCGCAACGAGGACGACGGCCAGCCGGAAACGGCCCCCGGAAGGTCGTCACGGTACACCTGGATGCCGACCTGCGGCAGGTGGTCGAGGCGCGGTCCGTACGCGATCACAAGAACGACTCCGAAATGCGGCGACGACGTCTTGGGGCATCTCGCTCGACGCTGCAAAATGCCGTCAAATTCAGTTGACCCGCACTGCAGGACGAGTGCGAGATCAATACCTCCCGATCTCTGATCGGTAGTCGGTGACTATCCCGACAATTCGTATTACGATATTGCTCATGGCTCACGAGATCGACGGCAAGAAGATCACCGAGGCGGACATCGAACGTCTTGCCGGCGAGGCGAAGCGCGGCTACCCCGTTGAGCAACTCCGCAAACGAGGTCGACGGCCCGCCGGGAACGGCCCAGGCAAGGTCGTTACCGTGCGTCTCGACTCCGACCTGCGACAGGCGGTGGAGGCCCGTGCGGTGCGCGATCACAAGAACGACTCTGAAGTGATTCGCGACGCTCTCCGCGCGTGGGTCTGAGACTTCACGCAAGCGCCCGAAAGCACCAGCGGCGCGACAAGCTCACGGATGAAGACATCCTCCGCGCTGCCGAGTATTGGGAGTTCGCCTCGACGCCGAACGACGAGATGCCGGCCAACGAATTCCGCCTCGGCTTCGACGGTCAAGGCCGGCTGCTGGAACTCCAGGTTCTGATCTTCGACAGCGGCGACGAGCTGGTCATCCATGCGATGAAGGCTCGCAAGCAGTACATCGGCCTTCTCGACGAACCGACGGCTGAATGAGTGGGGATTCCGTGGGGACTGTGGGGTTTATCGCTAACCGCACCACAAATGCTGACCCTGATCAGGGATTCGTCGGTGCGCCCGGAGGGATTCGAACCCCCAACCTTCTGATTGGGAGTCGGGCGCATGCGAGGCGTGCGACGGGATGGGCGCTACCTACTCGCATGCCGAACGGCGCTGGGTCGAGTGCCCGCGCTGCGGCGGCGACGGATGGGTGTCGCCCGGACAGGCCAGAATCAAGCAGGACAATCCGCAGTGCTTCGCATGCGGCGGGCCGCATGATCTGGACGACTGCCCGACCCTCGGGGATGTCGATGACGAGTACGAGTTGCTGTGCCTCGGCACCGCCGTACACGGCCCCTCGGACATCTGATGCGCGCGCTCGGTGCCGCTACGGCGGCGACTGTCTTGCTTGCCGTCTGGGCGACTGCGGGCGCCGTGCACCCGGTCGATCTGAGGCACCCGCGGCCCGTCTCCGCGGTAGTTCACCACATCGAGCACGCGGGACTGGAGACGGTGCTGTACGAGTTCGGCGGAGACTCCGTGACGACGCTGGAGTACCTCGGCCAGCTGCGGGGAGAACTCTCGTGGGTGAATTGGACGGATTGCCCCGCGGTCACGCACGTCGGCGGCTTCGCCGTCTCTGGCGCCACAACCGCTGGAGTCCTGACCGGCTTTGCCCCGGTCGCCGGCGCGGAGGTGCTGGTGATCATGGCCGGCACGAACGACACCCGTCAGGGCATCCCATGGTCGATCAGTTCCCTCTACCTGGGCCTGATCGTGCAAGCGTCGGGCCTGCCGGCCGATCGCGTCATCCTGTCCGCGATCCCGCCGTCTGACACGGTGCCCGGTGCGGCCCTCGCGTACAACGCTGCGGCCTCAGAACTCGCTGCGGCCTCGGGGTGGCTGTACGTCGATCCCTGGCCCGCTGTACGCACCGAGGCCGGCGCATGGACGCCTGACGCGTCCTACGACGGGGCGCACCCGACCGGGGCTGTGCAGGCCGTGACGGGAGCGATCCTGCGTGATGCGATCTGGTCGGCCGTGCACCCGAAGTCGCTGGTGGACGTCACGCCCGACGCGGAACGAGTCAGTTCCGGGAGCGGATCGTGACCGCGAGCATGCGCACTTATCTAACGATCTGGTGCGATCACACGACGCCAGGGACCGAAACCTGCATGCACAACTTCGAGCGCGAGGGCACTGCCACAGACGGGAAGATGCGCGACGAGCACCGGGAGACAGCGCGCGCGATCCTCAGCTACATCGACGCGGCGCTCAACCTCAAACCATCAGGTTCCGGGAGCGACTCGTGACCGCGCTCCTGCCGTGGGTCGCCGGCGCGCTCGTGGTCGTCCTGGGCTATGTGCTCGATCGGATGCGGCCATGAGGGGCTGTCCGATCTGCGGGGGCAAAGGGATGATTCACGAGCGCACCCGCGGCCGCGGGCACACGCTGTACATGCTCGTACCGTGCTGGGGTTGCACGCCTCAACCGATCCGAGCCGCATAGTCTTCCGGCAACCCCGCCGGGAGGACGCCCGGCCAGCTGTTCCCTGATCCGCAGCTGGCCGGGCATCACCTACTTCAAGGTGCAGCCAACCTGGGCGCGCTACAGCGACTTCAGCAGCGCCCCGCCGCTGATCGTCGAAGTGCCCCTCGCGCCGGAGCCGCGG
>JBDTQN010000232.1:0-4450 GCA_039932215.1 Pseudolysinimonas sp.
GGAACTGCCCGCTGATCGGGAAGCCGCCGTAGCCGCGGATCTCGCGGATACCCGACCGCTGCAGCAGGTTGAGGCCAGCGCCGCCGGCCCCGACGAAGACGTAGCGCGCGTCGATCTCGAGCGGCGTGCCGCCGACCTCGTGTCGCAGCTTGATCTTCCAGACGCCGTCTTTGCGCTGACGCAGGTCGGTGACGCGGTGCTCGAGCTTGAGCTTCGCGCCGTCGGCGAGCAGGCCGTCGAGCAGTAGGCGGGTCAGCGACCCGAAGTCGACATCGGTGCCGGCGCTGATGCGCGTCGCCGCGATCGCCTGCGACTTCTGGCGACCGGGAATCAGCAGCGGGGCCCATGACCGGATGACGGAGGCGTCTTCGCTGTATTCCAGCCCCGCGAAGAGCGGGTGATCCTTCAGCGCCTCGAACCGCTTCTTGAGATAGGCGACGTTCTCGTCGCCCCACACGAAGCTCATGTGCGGAACCGTGTTGATGAACCGCTGAGGCTCGGGCAGCATCCCCTCACCGACCAGGAACGACCAGAATTGCCGCGACACCTGGAACTGCTCGTTCACCTTGACCGCACTCGAGATGTCGATGGTGCCGTCGGGCCGTTCGGGAGTGTAGTTCAGCTCGCACAGGGCCGAATGGCCGGTGCCGGCGTTGTTCCACGGGCTGGAACTCTCGAGCGCGACATCGCCCAGCTTCTCGAAGATCGTGATGGTCCAGCCGGGTTCGAGCTGGTGGAGCAGCGACCCGAGGGTCGCGCTCATGATTCCGCCGCCGATCAGGGCGACGTCTACGGGCGCACTCACGTCTCGATTCTACGTGCGCGGGCGGGGCGGGGCCGGGGCGACAGCGGGTTCGGGATGCGAAGATCGCCGCTTCTTGTCGCTAGCGACCCGACTCGGCCGGCCCCGCCATCCTGAGGTGCTTCGCGGGCACGCCGGCCACCACCGTCTGGGGCGGGACGTCGCGCACCACAACCGCGCCGGCGCCGACGACGGCGAACTCGCCGATCGTCACGCCGGGAAGGATCGTCGCACCGGCGCCGATGTACGCCCCGCGCCCGATGGTGACGAAGCCGCAGAGGGTGGCGTGCGGCGCGATGTGCACGAAGTCGCCGACCGCGCAATCGTGGTCGACGCTCGCGGCGGTGTTGACGATCACGTGCGCCCCGATGCGGGTGTTCGTCTGCACGATCACCCCCTGGAACAGCATCGATCCCTCGCCGACGCTCGACTGCGCCGAGACGATCGTCGACGGGTCGATGGCGGTGCCCCATGGTCCGGGATGCTGCTCGACCATTTCGAGGCGTTTCGCCGGATCGCCGATGCAGACGAGCAGGGGGTGCGCGCTGCGGTCGATGCCGCCGGGGCGCACGAGTTCCGCATCGGGCAACACGGGCACTCCGGCGATCGAATCCAGACCCGCCTTGTTGTCGAGGATGTAGTCGACGTCGATGCCGCAGCGGGTCAGGACGTCGAGGGCGACGACGCCGATACCTCCACCACCGACGAGGATCACGTCGTGAGCTCCGCGACGGCGCGCTCGGCGAGGTGAGCGGCGAGTCGGCGGGCGAACATCGCGATGCGTCCGCAGTGCTCCAGATTCCATGCCGGGTCGCCGTGCACGACGTTTCCGGTCAGCATCGGCCCGATCACGTACAGCCCGGCCGCCTCGGTCTCGAGGTCGTCGTTGACCTGCATGCCCAGGCCGGAGCCGGTCGGGCGCACCCACCCGCGTTCGATCAGCTGACGGATCAGCGGAGGCGCCGCTTCGTCGGTCAGGGGTCCGCTGCCCGCGCAATTGACGATCGCCCGCAGGTCTTCGCCGTGACCGGCGTCAGCGGGGAACCGGCCCCGGGTGACCACCAACCTGCCGTCGCGAATCAAAGAATCGACCACGCCCCAGTAGTCCTGCCCGACTTTGCGCTGCAGCGCGCCGATGCGCGGACCGGTGTCACGGGCGACGCGCAGCTTTTCATCGGGCGAGAGGCGATCGAGAAGGGAGTTGAAGCCGACAGAGATATCGCCGAAGGTGTCGGTCATCGTGAAGCCGTCGCGCCGGGCACTCTCGATGTCTTGCCGCACGGCGTCGAGAATATCGTCGGCGACGATCGACTCATGCGTGCCCAGTTCTTTCAGAGCACGGCCGACGAAACCGGGCCGGAAACCGGCGGGCTGGGGGTGGAAGAGCTCGGGCAGCTTGCCGCTCGTCGACAGCACGTCGATCCGCCCGATCGCGGCCGCGATCGTGCGGTCGTTCATCAGGTTGAAGATGACGTCGAGGGCGCCGGCATTCGAGCCGACGATCAAGACGCGCCCCGGTGCGCCGTCCGCCTGCCGCGCCGCGCCCCGGATCCGCTCGAGCATGTCGGCGATGCCGGGGTCGAACGGGTCCTCGATCACCGCACATCCCGGTGAGACGGCCAATGGACGCGACCCCAGGATCCGCTTCGAGGGGGCGCTACCGAGGCCGAGGATCACACGATCCGCACGAACCTCGTTCTCGCGTCCATCCCGATCCCGCAATGCGACGGTGAACCCGTGGTCGACCGGATCGAGCCCGACGACCTCGCCCACGAGCGTCTCGCACACGGCCACGTTCCGTTCGTGCGCGCGCTCGATCGCACGCCGGGCGATGTGCTCGAAATACTGCCCGAGCACGTACCGCGGCAGGTACAGTTCGCCGATCTCCCCGGCCTCGACGTCGCGCCAGTACGCGTTGCGCCAGGTCTCGACACCCTCCCCGCCCAGGGCGAAGAACCGGTCGAACGCCTGGTCGCGGTTGTGTTCGAGCCATTCGGCGAACGGCTGCAGGTGCGCGGCGGGAAGGAAGTCGGCCAGCTTGCTGATGATCAGGCCCGCGTCGCCGCTGCGGTCGCCATACGGAACACCCTTGAAGAAGTCGGGATCCTTGTCGATCAGCAGTAACGTCGCGGGCTTCGCCTTGCGACGCTCCAGTTCGGCCAGCAGCTCGATCAGCGTGAAGGTGTTCGAGATTCCCGTGCCCACGAACACGACGTCATACGCGGACGACCCAGGTGCAGGGATCTGGCGCGGTGGCGGGGATGACACGTGAGGGAGCCCATCTGTTTCTGAGAGTTTTCACAGGCTCTGTGAGAATACCGTTTCAGAGGCCCAGCCCGGTCAGGGCGGCATCCATTTGCCGTGCCATCTCCGCGTACCCGTCGTCGTTCGGATGCAGACCGTCCGACGCCATCCACTCGGGGTGACCCTCGATCCAGTGCGACGCGTCCGGCACCCAGTCCGCACCGATGTCGTCGGCGGCATCGTGCACCCACTCGATGATCACGTCGAGCGACTCGGGGCGCTGGTCGGTGTACCAGAACGGTTCGACGACGATGAACCGCGCGTCGGGCAGGCCCGCCTTCAGATTTCGCAGGTCTGCATCCATCGCCGTGTGGATCTCGTCGGCCGCGAACGAGTAGCTGAAGTTGTCGTTCAGTCCCATCGTGACGAAGACGATGTCGGGCACCGGATCGAGCGCGAGGATCTGCGCGGGCTCGTCGACCGACGGCGTGCGGTTGTTGACGAAGCCGAGGCCGTTGACGCTCGGGTTGAACTCGTTCCAGCCGCGGTCGGTACAGATGATCGTCGACCAGCGCTGGGTGATGCCCGAAGCGCCCGTCCCCAAGGTGTACGAGTCGCCGTAGAACGCGACGAGCGGAAAGTCGGGGTCGGTCACGGTGGGCTCCACATCGGGGAGGATGCCGAAGCCCTCGCCCGAGCCGTCCGCGGGGGCGGGATCGGCGGCGGGAGAGGCGGCGCACCCGGCCGCAAGCACGGCCGCGACGGCGAGCGCAAGCAGCATCGGCATCCTCATACCTGCTATTCGACACCGTCGGCGCGCCCGGCGGGCCGCGCGTGCGCGGGATTCAGTCGTTCCGGGCTCGATTCCGGATGGCGGGCAGGCGCCGCCTGCCCGCCTGCACGCGAATGACTGAATCGCGCGCGGCTACTCTCGGAGTGTGCCCCGTCGTGTCGTGCTGCTCATCGTCGCCGGGGTCGCGGTGCTCGCGGGTGCGCTGCTCGTCGGGCTACTGCCCGACCGGGTCGACGGGGGAGTCGCGGGGCCGATCCGCGCGTTCATCGATCGGCTGCAGGCCTCTGGCGCACCCGTCTGGGTGAATTACGACCTCGTCGACTTCGTGGCGAACATCGCGTTCTTCGTGCCGATCGGTCTCGTCGCAGCCCTGCTGCTGCCGTGGCGGGTGTGGTGGCTCGCCATTCCGATCGGCGCCGCACTCTCGACGGCGCTCGAGCTCGGGCAGGCGTTGTTCCTGCCGCAGCGCTACGCGAGCGCGACCGACGTGCTCGCCAACACCCTGGGGGCCGTGGTGGGAGCGCTGATCGCCGCGGCGATCAGATCGGTCAGGATGCGGCGGGCACCTTCGCGGCAACCAGTTCGGCGATCTGCACCGCGTTGAGGGCGGC
>JBDTQN010000233.1:0-4440 GCA_039932215.1 Pseudolysinimonas sp.
TGCCGAACACGAGCAGCAACGCGGCGAAGACGAGGGTGTAACTCTCTTGCACCCACTGCACCTGGGTGGAGGTGATGTCGAGGTCGGCGACCACCGACGGGATCGCGACGTTGACGATCGTCGAGTCGACGATGATCAGCGCAACGGCAACGCTGATGAACACCAGCCCGATCCAACGTGTCCGATCGACCGGAGGCGTGCTGGCGCTCATGCTCCCTTTCGGGCTAGCGGTTCTTGATCTCGGTGACGGCGTCGCTGCGCTGCTTGCCGGCCTTCTTGTCGGCCTTGGCGGTGCGCTTCTCTTTCAGCGTCTTGGAGGCAGCCGTCTTGCCGGTCTCTTTGCGTGCGGACTTCTCGCCCATGGTGATTCTCCCTTGAGAGCCACGGTGACCCTGTTCTCGAAGGGTACCCTGCGCCGTTATTCTCTTGCCATGACTGCTCCCCGGATCGCCATCCTCGGCGCGATCGCAGCGACGCTCCTGCTGGCCGGTTGCTCCGTCCCCGCCCCCGCCGATGACGCCCCGGCCCCGACCCCGACCCCGACCCCGACGCAGACGCCGAGCGAGCCGACAGTGGTCTCGTTGTCGGAGCTCGAGTTCCCGTTCGATTCACCCGACACGATCACCGCCCTCGATGCGGCCCGTTCCGACCTGGTGAGCTGGTACGGCGACTACACATCGACCTGCACTCCCGAACAGGCGGCCTCGACTGACTCGCCCGACTGCACCGAAGGCATCATCACGACCCTGCAGAAGGTGAATGCGATTAAGACGCTCTTCGACTTCTCGCCCTGGGACGCGGCCGACTACACCAGCGGCGACTACTCGGGTCTGACCGCACTCGTGCCCACGAAGGCGTCGATCCAGTCCACGTCGGACGAAGGCAGCGACGTCGTCGACGCCTGCTACTACGTGCCGGGCGGCGACGGCTGCGCTGACAAGGTGCAGGGTTTTCTCGACCGGGTGCGGGAATCCATCACTGTCATGGCGGCCTGGGAGGCGTAGCGCAACCCGTAGCCGCAGGTAATCCGGCGGTCTAGCGTGGACGCATGACGTTCAATGAGGGCTCGGACATCTCTGAGGGTCGCACCAGCAGGCGCGGACGAAACGCCGCTATCGGTGTCGGAGGGGGTGGCCTGGGCATACTCGCCATCTTCCTGATCGGGCAGTTGCTGGGCGTCGACTTGAGCGGGTTGGTGGACCCCGGTGCGGCGCCCGGCCCTGTGCAGGAGACGTCTCTCGACCAGTGCCAGACCGGGCAGGACGCCAACGAAGACCTCGACTGCCGCATGAAGGGCGCAGCCGCATCCCTCGAGACATTCTGGGCGGCCACTCTCGACGGCGCGACGCCGACGACGATCAACCTCTTCAGCGGTGGGACGAACACGGGATGCGGACAGGCCTCGAGCGCGGTAGGACCGTTCTATTGCCCGACCGATCAGCTCATCTACGTCGACACGGCGTTCTTCGACCAGTTGCGCACCCAGTTCGGCTCGAGCGGCGGGCCGCTCGCCCAGCTCTATGTCGTCGGACACGAGTGGGGTCACCACATCCAGAACATCACCGGCCTCATGAACGGTCTGGACATGCAGCAGGCCGGACCGACGTCAGACGGCGTGCGGCTCGAGCTGCAGGCCGACTGCTTCGCCGGCGCCTGGATCAAGGGCGCGTCTACCGGCTCGGACGCGTACCTGAAGGTGCCGACCGACGCCGAGATGCGCGATGCGCTGAGCGCTGCTTCAGCGGTCGGCGACGACAACATCCAGGAGCAGACGCAGGGTCAGGTGCAGCCCGAGACCTGGACGCACGGCTCGAGCGAGTCGCGGCAGAAGTGGTTCCTGATCGGGTACAACGAGGGCGTGCAGTCCTGCGACACGTTCGGGGCCGCGGCCGGCGACCTCTAGAGCCAGCGCCCGAGGCTCGCGTAGCGCTCTTCCCGAGTCAATCAGAGGTGAAGTACGCCTCGATGCGAGCGGCGTCGGATTCGACGGTCGCCGAGTCGACGAGGTCGCCGGCCTGGGTCTCGAGCACCTCGACCCACTCGTCGAGGATCTGCTGCGCATCGCCGCTGTCGTAGAGCGCCGCCTGCAGGTCGGCCGTCGCGTCGTCGACCATCGCCGCGAACGTCGGGTCGGCGAGGAAGCGCGTCGTCAGCGGGTTGTCCTTCTGCATCCCGCCACCCATCCCGCCCGGCATTCCGCCGGTCGGGCCGCCGCCCTGCTGCTGGTCCTGCCCGCCCTGCTGCGGAGGCATCCCGCCACCCTGCGGCATCCCGCCACCCTGCCCCGCGCCGCCGTGCCCGAACCCGCCGAAGGCCAGGTTGTGGTCCCACGCGACGACCGTGACCAGGCCGGTGTCGGCATCCCACCGCAGGTACGAGTTGTTGCCCGGCCCGTCGATGTCGTCGGTGTTGGCGATGAGGTTCTCGAGCGCGAGGTACGTGCCGAAGCGGTCGACATCGAGGTAGTCGCCGAGGCTGGCCGCGAACTCGGCGTCGGACGACTGGTCGACGAACGTCAGCAGGTCGGCGACCGGCTGCAGGTCGTCGTCGCCCGCCTGCACGGTGAACGCGTCGGCGTAGTCGGAGCCCGCGCTGCCGCGATAGCTGTAGTCACCCTCGGTCTCGGCCTCGTAGGTGATGCCGTCGTCGCCGAACACGTCCTCGCTCCACAGCTCGTCATCGGGGCTCTCGATCACGAGTCGCAGCTCTGCATCGCCTTCGTTGACGGTCAGGCGCACCGGCGTCGCCTCCTGGGTCGCGAGTCCCGCTTCACCCAGCAGCTCAAGCGCGAGCGCCTCGTTGAGCGACGTCTCGGTGTTGTTGCCGCGCACGATCAACTCGCTGCGCCGCTGATACGTCTGCCCGTCGACGTACTCGTCGAGCCGGATCAGCCACGGCAGCGTCGCCGGGTCCTCCGCATCGCCCGACTCGTCGCCCGACGGCGATGCCCCGTTCGACTGCAGACCGCGCAGGCTCGAGTTGCCCTTCAGCCGCAGGCCGACGTTCTCGAAGGTCGTGCCGTCAATCGTGATGGTGGCGCTGAGCCATTCCTTCGTGCCGTCGGCCTGGTACGCGGCGATGACGGCGTCGTACTCGTCCTGGTCGAACGTGATCGAGATGTCATGGACCGCACTGCTGTCGAACAACGCGGTTCCGGATGCTGCGGAGCCGACCGTGGTCGTGGCGGGTACCGAACATGCAGACAGGGTCGCCGCCAGGGTCAGCGAGATCGAGATCACCAGGATTTTGCGCATGCTCACATCAGAAGGTGTGCCGCTATGGGTTCCCTATGCGGCGCGACTGGGCAGACTGAGAGCATGGAGCTCACGTTCTCCGGGCCCGTGTGGGAGTGGCGCGGCCCCGCGCCGTACTACTTCGTCACGGTGCCCGAGCCGGAGAGCGGCATGATCCAGGCCGCGTCCGAGATCGTCACGTACGGCTGGGGCATGATCCCGGTGTCCGTTCGCATCGGCGGCACCGAATTCACGACGTCCCTCTGGCCGAAGGACGGCGGCTACGTGCTGCCGCTCAAAGACAAGGTGCGGCGGGCCGAGGGGATCGACGTGGGGGACGCCGTGAGCGCGACCCTCACGATCGCTCTCTAGACGGTCAGGGTGCGGGTCAGGATGCCGCGGCCGGGCTCCAGCGAACGCGCGCGCGACTGCCGGGCGACTCTCAGCCGTGGTGGAATGGCCACGTGACCGCCGGCCGCAAGATCGACACGTCGCGTGACGCCGCGATCCTCGACGCGGCGCTCGACGTGCTCGCCGAGTCGGGCTACGCGGGTATCACGGTGAGCATGGTCGCGGCGCGAGCGAAGGCCGGCAAGGCGACGGTGTACCGGCGTTGGACCTCGAAGGCGCAGCTCGTGCTGGATGCCGTCGGTCGACTGAACACCGAGCTGCTCGATCCGGAGGGCCTTCCCGACACCGGGTCGCTCGCGGGAGACCTGCACGCGCTCGCTGGAGAGGAAGGCCCTGACGAGCAGCGGCGACTGCGCGTCATGGTCGGGTTGATGTCGATGCTCGACGACGAGGAGGGGCTCGCGGATGCTGCCAACGCCGCCGTCGTCGAGCCGTGGGTCGCGGTGAACCGTGTCTTCCTGATGCGCGCTGTCGGTCGCGGCGAGATCTCCGCCGCGACCGACATCGAGACGCTCGCGTGGGTGGTGCCGGCGATGGCGACCTACCGGGTCTGCGTGCAGCGCAAGCCGATTCCCGGCCGGTATGTCGCGAGCCTGATCGACACCGTGTTGCTGCCCGCGGTTGGACTCAGCGCCACAGCCCGAGGATGACCGCGGCGACCACGCTGCTGAGCACGAAGCCGGGCGCGTTGATCGCCGCGTAGAACAGCGGGCGCGGGAAGTTCGGGTTGATCGCGATCGTGACGGTCATCGCGGCGAGGTAGCCGATCCCGACGATGAGGCCGAACGCGATCGCA
>JBDTQN010000234.1:0-4367 GCA_039932215.1 Pseudolysinimonas sp.
TGAGGACGCGAACTGCACGGCCCGCGGCGCGCAGCCGCGGGACGACCAGTCGGCCGAGAGTGCCGGTGCCGCCGGTGACGAGGATCGGTGATTCGTTCATACTCTGATGACCCGCGAGCGCAGCGGGATGTGACGCCTCGGCGAACTCGCAGAAAAATAACGAACGAATAACGTAGACAGCGTTACCGTTCCGTTATACCTTTCAAGAGCGGAAGTTGTTTGCTGTGGCAACTCCCGCGGAATGTGATTGCAGGACACTCTTGGTGCAAGGGAGAAGGCCGGCCGCTCGCCTCTGCGGCCGGCCTTCAATCACGTTCAGGCGGCCCTCGATCCGGCGGGCCGGTGGCGCCGCATAGGCTGCTGAAGTGACCGACCGCACCGGCGAACAGATGGCGACAGCCGCTTGGGAATCGCTGTACCGCGCCCAGGTCACCGTGTTCCGTCAACTGCGCGACGACTTTCCCACGGGCGACGTCACTCTCACCGAGTACGACGTGCTGTTCAACCTCTACCGGCAGCCCGAGCGGCGTGCGCGCATCCGCGACCTCACCCCGCAACTGCTCCTCAGTCAGCCGAGCGTCAGCCGGCTCATCGAACGGCTCGCCGGCCGCGGGCTGGTCGAACGACTGGGCGACCCGAGCGACGCCCGCGGCACGCTTGTCGCGCTGACGGCCCAGGGGGTCGAGGTGTTCCGCCGGGTCGGTGCCGAGCACAGCGCGTGGATCGCCGAGCGCATGAGCGTTCTCGAGCCCGACGAACTGAAGCGGCTCACCGACATCACGACGAAGCTGCGCCAGCGCCTGTGACCGCACCCTCGATCGTCTGGCTGAGAGACGACCTGCGGGTCGGCGACAACCCGGCGCTCGCGGCGGCGGTGCGCCGCGGGGGTGCGGTGGTGCCGGTGTTCCTGCTCGACGAGGTGAGCGAGGGCACGCGGCCGCTCGGCGGCGCCAGCCGGTGGTGGCTGCACGGGAGCCTGCGCGAGCTCGGGGAGCGCCTGCGCGAACTCGGAGGCGAGCTGGTGCTGCGGCGCGGTGCGGCCGAGCAGGTGATTCCCGACCTGGTGCGCGAGACCGGCGCCGGGGCAGTGTTCTGGAATCGGCGCTACGGCGCGAGCCGTGAGATAGACGCCCGGCTGAAGGCGCGGCTGCGCGACGACGGCCTCGAAGTGCGGAGCTTCTCGGCCAACCTGCTGGTCGAGCCGTGGACGCTCAATACCGAGCAGGGAACCCCGTATCAGGTTTTCACGCCGTTCTGGCGAGCGGCGCAGCAGCAGCCGATCCGCGAACCGGTCGCCGCTCCCGAGGGTGTGACCGGCCTGGGTGCCGTCGACAGCGACGGCCTCGACGACTGGGGGCTGCTGCCGACCCGTCCCGACTGGGCCGACGGGCTGCGCGCCGCGTGGCAGCCCGGCGAACGCTCGGCCGTAGCCCGCCTCGAGAATTTCGCCCGCGGCATCCTGAGTCGGTACCACCAGCGTGACGAGCCCGCACAGGCGGTGACGTCGCTGCTCAGCCCTTCGCTGCGGTTCGGTGAGATCAGCCCCGTGCAGGTCTGGCATCGGTTGCACGAGGCGCTCGAACCGGCGGCACGGCGCAACGCGCCCAAGTTCCTCAGCGAGCTGGGCTGGCGGGAATTCCACCAGCACCTGCTGTTTCACGAACCCGATCTGGCGACCCGCAACCACCGCGCCGCGTTCGACGCGTTCCCGTGGAACGAACCCGACCCCGCCGAGCTTCGCGCCTGGCGGCGGGGTCGCACCGGCATCCCGATGGTGGATGCCGGAATGCGCGAGCTCTGGACGACCGGCTACATGCACAACCGGGTGCGCATGGTCGCCGCGAGTTTTCTGATCAAGAACCTGCTCGTCGACTGGCGCATCGGCGAGCAGTGGTTCTGGGACACCCTGGTGGATGCGGATGAGGCCAGCAATCCGGGCAACTGGCAGTGGGTGGCCGGGAGCGGCGCCGACGCGGCCCCGTACTTTCGGGTGTTCAACCCCGAGCTGCAGGCGAAGAAGTTCGACCCCGACGGCGAGTACCTGCGGCGCTGGATCCCCGAACTCGGCACCGACGCCTACCCCGAGCCGATCGTCGACCTCGCCGAGACCCGGCGCGACGCGCTCGCAGCATACGAGCACGTCAAGGCGGCTCGCTAGATCGGAGGCCGGCCGCCGATGACCATGATCGCGCGGGCGGCGACGAACGCCCCCGTCTCGGCGGCGACCACCGCGTTGCGGTCGGTGACCCACCGATCCAGGAAGCCCGCTGCGAGCGCGTCGCCCGCACCGGTCGGATCGACGATGTGCTGAATGAGCGGCGCCGGAACCCGCACGTTGGCCTTGCCCTCGAACACGATGAGGCCCTCGGCGCCCATCGTCAGAACGACCACCTCGAAACGCTCGCGCAGGGCGGCGCCGATCTTGAGGGGATCGGACTGGCCGCTGAGCAGCGCGCCCTCGGCCAGGTTCGGAAAGACGACGGTCGTGCCGGCGATCGCCTCGAGGAACGGCTCGGCCCCGAAGTCGGTGATGTAGCCCGATGATCCGGGCGTCACCGACACCGGCACCCCCGCGGCGGTCGCGCGGTCGATCAGGTCGCGCGCGCCCGGCACCCCGAAACCGTCGAGGATGCTGTACCCACTGATGTGCAGAACGCCGGCGTCCGCGAGCAGTTCGTCGGTGACCGCTGAACTCGACAGCGACGAGTTCGCGCCGCGCTCGGTGAGCATCGTGCGCCGCTCGCCGTCGACGAGGATCACGATCGTGCCGGTCGGCTCGGCCGAGCTCACCTGAAGGTACGGCTCGACGCCTGCGTCACGGAACACCCGCTCGTGCTCGGCGACATCGTCGAGCCCCACGCTGCCCACGAAGTCGACCGGCGCACCCAGCGAACCGAGCCAGACCGCGGTGTTCGCGGCCGAGCCACCGGGCCGCAGCCGGATGGTGGACGCCGTGTCGGTGTCGGGCCGCACCTCACCCCGGGGCACGACAACGATGTCGTTGATCACGTCGCCGACGACGACGATGCGCTCGCCCGTCATGCGCGGTTCGCCCACGATGTGGCGATGTCGGCCGCGACCCGCACGTTGTTGCGGGCCAGGTCGAGGTTGACCTCGAGGCTGCGTCCGCCTGACGCATCGACGATGAAGCCGAGCAGGAACGGCGTGACCGCCTTGCCGCGCACGCCGGCCGCCTCGGCAGCGGCGAACGCCTCGGCCAGCACGCGGTCGTGCTCTGCCGGCTCCCACTGCTGGTCGGCGGGGATCGGGTTCGCGACGATGATGCCCCCGCGCGAGCCGAGCTCGTCGCGTGCGGCCATGATGGCGGCGACGTCGTCGGCACCGTCGACACTCCAGTCGAGCTCGTAGCCCGACTCCCGCAGCCAGAACGCGGGGAACGCCCGGGTGCCGTAGCCGACCACCGCGACGCTGAGGGTCTCGAGCCGTTCCAGCGTCGCGCCGATGTCGAGCACGCTCTTGACGCCGGCGCTCACGACCGTGATCGGGGTCACGGCGAGCGTCGGCAGGTCGGCCGACTCGTCGAAGGTCGGTGCCGTGTCAGACCCGCCAGCCGCACCGCGGTGCACGCCGCCGAGGCCACCGGTCGCGAAGACCCGGATGCCGGCGAGCGCGGCGAGCTGCGCGGTCGCGGCGACCGTGGTGGCGCCGCTCCCCCCACGCGCGGCGAGGATCGGCAGGTCGCGCACACTCGCCTTGGCGAGGTCTTCGCCGGCGATACGCCGGACGCCCTCGTCGTCGAGTCCGATCCGGGGTACGCCGTCGAGCACCGCGATCGTCGCGGGAGTGACCCCGCGATCGCGCAGGATCGCTTCGAATTCGCGCGCCGCATCCAGATTTCTGGGTCGCGGCAAGCCGTGCGAGATGATCGTCGACTCGAGCGCGACGACAGGGCGAGAGGCGGCGAGGGCGTCAGCCACCTCCGCCGAGAGGTGCATGGGGGACATATCGGCTCTCACGCTACCGGGCCGTTCGCACCCGTCCGCGACGCTGGCACGCAAAAGAGGGCCCATCCCCCTCGAACGGGGGGCACCGGAACCTCCGTTGCGGCTAGCTCGCGGTGACCTTCGACTTGGTGCGCGAGGCGACCTTGGCCGCCGGGGTCGACACCGGCCGGGCGGCGGCAGGCTTCTTCGACGTTCCGGGTCCGCTGGTGGACTTCTTCGCGTCCGGCAGAATCTTGCCGGGGTTGAGGTTGCCGCCCGGGTCGGTCACCGAGAAGAGCCCGCTGACGACCTTCATGCCCTCGGCCGAGATGTCTTGCTCGAGCCACGGCGCGTGCTCGAGGCCGACACCGTGGTGGTGCGAGATCGACGAGTCGTTGTCGACGAACGCCTGCTGGATCGCGC
>JBDTQN010000235.1:0-4363 GCA_039932215.1 Pseudolysinimonas sp.
CGAGGTCGACGGCGAGTTCGATCCGGCCGAGGTGTACGCACGGCTGCGGGCGCAGAGCCCGAGTCACCACGGCGCGCTGCTGCGGATCGGCGGTGTGAGCCTGCTGAGTTCTAGCCCGGAGCGTTTTCTCGAGGTGCATCCGGACGGCGTCGTGCGCACCCATCCGATCAAGGGAACGCGCCCGCGCGACCCGGACGCCGCATCCGACGCCCGCCTGCGTGACGAGCTTCTCGGCAGCGACAAGGAGCGCGCCGAGAACGTCATGATCGTCGATCTCATGCGCAATGACCTCGCGCGGGTGAGCGAGCCCGGAAGCGTCACCGTGCCAAGCCTCCTCGCCGTCGAGAGCTACGCCCAGGTGCACCAGCTGGTCAGTTCGATCGAGGGGCGGCTGCGCGCCGGGCTCGACGGGATCGACGCCATCGCCGCGTGCCTGCCGGCCGGATCGATGACGGGTGCGCCGAAGCAGCGGGCGACCGAGATCTTGGATGGGCTCGAGCGACGCGCGCGCGGCCTGTACGCGGGTGCCTTCGGGTATCTCGGGCGCGACGGTCGCATCGATCTGGCGATGACCATTCGCAGCATCGTGCTCGACGACCGCGGCGCGACGGTCGGAGCGGGCGGGGGGATCACTGCGCTCAGCGTGCCCGGCGAGGAAGTCGCCGAGGCGCACCTCAAGGCCGCCGCCCTGCTCAGGGCTCTCGGGGCCGATACTCTGTAACCTGCATGCCGCGACGCCAGAGCTGTCGTCGCCACGGCATCCACTCATCTCACCACCGAAATGACGACTGTGAACCAGCACGACAGCACCCCCAGCCGCGACGACAGCGTCCGCGACGACGACGCGAATCGGTTCGACTTCGCCGCCATCCAGGAGAAATGGATGGCGCGCTGGGAAGAGACGCTCCCGTACGCGACCGACGAGCTGGGCGACACGCGCCCGCGCAAGTACATCCTCGACATGTTCCCGTACCCGTCGGGCGACCTGCACATGGGTCATGCCGAAGCCTTCGCCTACGGTGACATCGTTGCGCGCTACTGGCGTCTGCAAGGCTTCAATGTGCTGCACCCGATCGGCTGGGACTCGTTCGGCCTGCCCGCCGAGAACGCGGCGATCAAGCGGGGCATCGACCCGCGCGGCTGGACCTACGACAACATCGCGCAGCAGAAGGCGTCGTTCAAGCGTTACGGAAACTCGTTCGACTGGTCGCGAGAGCTGCACACCTCCGACCCCGAGTACTACAAGTGGAACCAGTGGCTGTTCCTGAAGCTGTACGAGAAGGGCCTGGCCTACCGAAAGGACAGCTGGGTCAACTGGGACCCGGTCGACCAGACGGTTCTCGCCAACGAGCAGGTGCTGCCCGATGGCACGAGCGAGCGCAGCGGCGCCGTGGTGGTCAAGAAGAAGCTGACCCAGTGGTACTTCAAGATCACCGACTATGCGGACCGCCTGCTCGACGACCTGAACCAGCTCGAGGGCTCGTGGCCGTCGAAGGTGCTCGCGATGCAGCGCAACTGGATCGGCCGCTCGATCGGCGCCGAGGTCGATTTCGTCATCGAGGGGCATTCGAAGCCGGTGAGCGTGTTCACGACGCGCCCCGACACGCTCTTCGGCGCGACGTTCATGGTCGTCGCCCCCGATTCGGACCTCGCCGCCGAGCTGGCAGCAGGTTCGACGGCCGAGGTGCAGAAGGCGTTCGCCGCCTACCTGGAGCAGGTGCAGAAGTCGACAGAGATCGAGCGACAGGATGCCGGGCGCGAGAAGACTGGGATCCCGCTCGATCGCTGGGCGATCAATCCCGTCAACGGTGAGCGCATCCCGGTCTGGGCCGCCGACTACGTGCTGGCCGACTACGGCCATGGTGCGGTGATGGGCGTACCCGCGCACGATCAGCGCGACCTCGACTTCGCGCTGAAGTTCGGATTCGAGGTGCGCGTCGTGGTTGACACGAACGCACCGGTGACCGGTGCTCTTCCGGTGATCACGCCCGAGATGCTGGAGTCGGGAGAGGTCCCGCCGCTGGACCCTGTGACCACCGGCAAGGCGCTCGGCGGCGACGGACGACTGATCAACTCGGGCCCGCTCGACGGGCTCAGCAAGTCGAATGCGATCAAGCGCGTCATCGAGCTGCTGGAATCCGCCGGAACAGGTCGTGCCGCGAAGACCTATCGCCTGCGTGACTGGTTGATCTCGCGCCAGCGGTATTGGGGAACGCCGATCCCGATCCTGCACGCCGAGGACGGCTCGCTGCATCCGGTTCCCGAAGATCAGTTGCCGGTCGAACTGCCGCCGACCGAGGGTCTCGACCTCAAGCCCAAGGGAGCGTCGCCGCTCGGCGCCGCGACCGACTGGGTGAACGTGACCCTGCCCGACGGCTCGGCCGCTCGCCGCGACCCCGACACGATGGACACGTTCGTCGACTCGTCGTGGTACTTCTTGCGCTTCCTCAACCCGAACGACCCTGACCGTGCTTTCGACCCCGCCGATGTCGAGAAGTGGGCGCCCATCGACCAATACGTCGGCGGTGTCGAGCACGCCATCCTGCATCTGCTGTACGCCCGTTTCATCACGAAAGTGCTGTTCGACCTGGGATACATCTCGTTCACCGAACCATTCAGTGCCGTGCTCAACCAGGGCATGGTGCTGATGGACGGCACGAAGATGTCGAAATCGAAGGGCAACCTGGTCGAGTTCGCGTCGGAGTTGAATGCCCACGGCGCAGACGCGCTTCGTCTGACGATGGCGTTCGCCGGCCCACCGGAAGATGACATCGACTGGGCAGACGTGTCTCCGGCTGGATCGGCGAAGTTCCTCGCTCGCGCCTGGCGCATCTCCGGCGAGGTCACCTCGAAGCCCGAGGTGGAGTGGAAGGGCGGTGAGATCGCGCTGCGGCGACAGACTCATCACCTGCTCGCCGACGCACCGGGCCTCATGGAGGCCTTCAAGTTCAACGTGGTGGTCGCGCGGCTGATGGAGTTGGTGAATGCGATCCGCAAGGCGATCGACACCGGTCCCGGTGCGGGCGACCCCGGCGTGCGGGAGGCCATCGAGGTTGTCACCGTGCTGCTGTCGATGTTTGCCCCGCACACGGCCGAAGAGATGTGGGAGCGCCTCGGCTACACCGGTTCGGTCTCGGCCGCCGGAATGCGCAAGCCCGACGCGACGCTGCTTGTCGAAGAGTCGGTCACCGCAATCGTGCAGGTCGACGGCAAGGTTCGCGACAAGCTCGAGGTGTCGCCCACCATCAGCGCCGACGAGCTCGAGAAGCTCGCCCGCGCCACTGCTGGATTCGTTCGTGCGGTCGGTGACCGTGAGATCGTGAATGTCATCGTGCGGGCTCCGCGCGTCGTCAACGTCGCCACGAAAGGCTGATCCCATGGCTGCACTCTCCTGTCCGCGTGGTGACGACGGTCGGCTGACCCCGATCATGGGCGCACCGAGCAATCCGCGTCCCGGCAAGCCTGGGGCACACGCGCCCGTGCTCACCGGGTATCGGTGTACAAAGGGGCACACCGTGGCCCTGAACGAACTTGTGGAGGACGAGGCGTAGCGCCTCTGGTCCCTCACAGCGCGATTCCCGGGATGCTCTCCGCGAATTCCGCCTGATGCGATTCGTGCACCCACCCGGCTTCCTAGCTTCGAGGGGTGAACGCCTCCCCAGTCCCCGACGCACGACGGGCGCGCGTCCGGGTGGGCGTGGGGGCGACCGTCGTGCTCGGGCTGCTCGCTGTCGGCATCGCCGTGCTCGTCACCGCGTTGTCACCGCACGGCTCCTCCGCCGTGGTCGCGCCGGGCACCTCGGCCGCACCGACCGCCAGTTCACTGGATGCCGCTGCCGGCCCCGTCATCTACGTCCATATCCTCGGCCAGGTGGCGCGCCCCGGCCTCTATGCCCTTCACGACGGTGACAGGGGGGTCGACATCGTCGCCGCCGCCGGCGGTTTCACGCCGGAGGCCGATCCCACCAGTATCAACCTCGCGCGATTCCTCTCCGACGGTGAGAAGATCGTCGTGCCTGCGATCGGGGAGGCGCCGCCGGCCACGACGGGTGCATCTGCCGGTGGCGCGGTGAATCTCAACACGGCCGACGCGACCGCGCTCGAGACCCTGCCCCGCATCGGCCCGGCGATGGCGCAGCGCATCCTCGACTGGCGCGAGACGAACGGCCGTTTCACGGCGATCGAAGACCTGCTCGACGTCCCCGGCATTGGCGACGCGACGTTCGACGGTCTGCGCGAGCTGGTGACCGTGTGATCGGCGCAGCGGCGCGCGACCTGCGACTCGTTCCGGCCGCGGTCGCGGGATGGGCGACGGCATTCGTGCTCATCGTCGCGATTGTACGCGCGAACCGAACTCAGTCCG
>JBDTQN010000236.1:0-4362 GCA_039932215.1 Pseudolysinimonas sp.
ATGTCGACCTCGACGACCTGCGCGCGAAGGTCAGCGAACACGCCGCCGATCTCGCCGCGCTCATGGTCACGTATCCGTCGACCCACGGGGTGTACGAGCACGACATCCGCGACATCACCGACGCCGTGCACGCGGCAGGCGGGCAGGTCTACGTCGACGGCGCGAACCTGAATGCGCTGCTCGGATACGCGCGCTTCGGCGACTTCGGGGGAGACGTCTCGCACCTCAACCTGCACAAGACGTTCTGCATCCCGCACGGCGGAGGCGGTCCCGGCATCGGCCCGGTCGCGGCGAAGGCCCACCTCGCGCCGTACCTGCCGGGGCATCCGCTCGCCCAGCGTGCCTGGAGCGGATCACCCGAGAACGTGATCTCGGCCGCGCCCTACGGTTCCCCCGGCATCCTGCCCATCAGCTGGTCGTACGTACGCATGATGGGCTCCGACGGCCTGCGCCGGGCGACCGGTGCCGCGGTGCTCGCCGCGAACTACGTCGCGGCGCGGCTGCGCGAGCACTTCCCCGTGCTGTACGCGGGCGAGAACGGGCTGGTGGCGCACGAGTGCATCCTCGATCTGCGTCCCCTGCGTGAGGCGACCGGCGTGACCGTGGATGACGTAGCCAAGCGGCTGATCGACTACGGCTTCCATGCGCCCACGATGTCGTTCCCGGTCGCGGGCACCCTCATGGTCGAACCGACCGAGAGCGAAGACCTGCCCGAACTCGACCGCTTCGTCGACGCGATGATCGCGATCAAGGCCGAGGCCGAGCTGGTTGCGGGCGGCGCGTGGCCAGCCGAGGACAACCCTCTGGTAAACGCTCCGCACACGGCCGAATCTGTGATCGTCGGCGAGTGGTCACACCCGTACACGCGTGAAGAGGCGGTCTATCCGGTGCGGGGCATCCTGCACCGCAAGTACTGGCCGCCGGTGCGCCGCATCGATCAGGCATACGGCGACCGCAACCTGGTGTGCGCGTGCCCGCCGGTGGAGGCCTTCGCCTAAAGCTGAGGCGCGCCTAGACCGGCACGCTCTCGCTGACCGGCGCGGGCAGGTCGAACGTGCCACCCACCGGTGCCGGGAACAGCTCGAGCAGCTTCTCGCGCAGTTCCTGCGCTCCGCGGTAGCCGAGCCCGAGCATCGCGACATGCTTCCAGCGCACGATGCCGTCGCCGTCGAGGATGAACACGGAGCGGCGGATCGCGCGCCCGTCGAGCATCGTCACGCCGTACTGTTCGGCGACGCCGTGGCGGCTGTCGGCGAGAAGCGCGAACGACAGGTGCTTGTTGCGCGCGAACGCCTCATGGCTATTGAGGTCTTGCATGCTGATCGCCCAGAGTTCGGCGCCGAGGGCCTCGAAGCCGTCGAACTCGTCTTCGTACTCGCAGAGCTGCTTGGTGCAGGTCGGACTCGCGTCGTACGGGTAGAAGACCAGCACCAGCGGCCGCCCACGGTTCGCCGACAGCCGGTACTCCATCCGTTCGACGAACTCGCCGAACACGCGCAGCCCCGGAAGATCGAAGTCCGGCGCCACATCCCCGATGTCAACCGTCCCCATCGGATCAGTCTAGGCCGCGTGGATACCCGATCGTTCTACCCCGGCGTGCCCCCAACTGGGGGCCTCTAGCGGGGAACGCCGAACAAGCTGGGGAAGGCCGCGGCCGCCCACGGGTAGCCCACGAAGATCACCGCGTCGATCACGAAGTGCGCGATCACGAACGGCAACACCCGGCCCCACCGGGAGTACAGCCAGCCGAAGATGAGACCCATCAGCACGTTGCCGACGAACCCGCCGAAGCCCTGGTACAGGTGATAGGTGCCGCGTAGCAGCGCCGAGCCGATGATGATCTGCCAGGTGCCCCAGCCGAGGTCCCGCAGGCGTGCGAAGAGGTAGCCGATCACGACCAGCTCTTCTTGCAGTCCGGCACGCAGCGCCGACAGCAGCAGCACGGGGATCGTCCACCAACGCGGATCGAGTCCCGCCGGGTTCACCTGAACGCCCAGGTCGAGCGCCCTCGCCCCCAGGTACACGACGATGCCGCCGGCTCCGATGATCAGCGCGAGCGTCAGACCCCGGATGCCGTCGGAGACCGGGCGGACCCCCGCCAGACCCAGCCGCGACAGGTGGGGCCGCTGCGGCATCCACAGCAGGAAGCACACCAGCACCACGGGGACGAGCGAGAACGTGATGTCGAGCAGTTGGTAGATCAGGTCGAAGATCTCGCGATCGCTGAGCGACGGGTTGAGGGTCGCGGTCTGCTGCGACAGCGAGGTGTCTCGGGTCAGCCGGTTGATCAGGGCGACGATCGCGTAGACCGCGGCCTGACCGAGGCCGAGGGACAGCACGATCGCGACTTCCCAGCCGAGGCGCCGCCTGCTCGGCGCGGGAGCGAACGACTCAGCCACGGGGCATCGCGCAGGCGGGAGTGCCGCCGGGCAGACGGTGCCGGTATCTGGCGATGACGTTGTACCCCAGCGCCGCGACGAACGAGAACGGCGGCGTCGCGAGCAGGTGCCCGGCGAACTTCAGGCCCACGCTCGGCTGCGCCCGCAGGATCGCGGCGAAGCACATGGCGCCCGCGAAGGAGTGCTTCGGCGTGACGAACCAGGCGAAGTCGCGCACGTCGGTGGTGGTCAGGCCGAGAGCGTCGAGATCGGCCCATTGCCACGGGATGCTGCGGACCGGCCGCGGCAACCAGGCCTCCAGCCGGTTCACCCAGGTGGTGCAAAATGCGCAGTCCCCGTCGAAGACCAAGACCGGCAGATCGGGGGTGTCTTTCGCGCGTGCAGCCACGCTCTCGATGGTACGTGCTTGTACCCCGACGGGCGTCCGGACGTTCCACGGCCGCAACGCGAGAAATCCCCGTCGCACCAGAAACGGCGCACTATTGTTGCGTTTCGCGCAAGGATCCTGACGATTCGTTTCCACGGTGTAACGATTGCCACCAAGGGATTTGCCAGGGGTTGACCCCCGTCTTAGGGTCTTGGTTATCAGTGCGGTGCCGCGATGAGTCGTGTGCACCGCCTCATTCTGCACAGGAGGAACATTGCGAATCACGCGAATCGCAGCCGCAGCGGGGGGTCTGGCTATCGCCAGCGCACTCGTTCTCAGCGGATGCTCGACAGGTGGCGGCGACACCGGGGGCGGCAGCTCGACGGCCGTCATCACGGCCAACGGCTCTGAGCCCCAGAACCCGCTGATCCCGGCCAACACGAACGAGACCGGCGGTGGAAAGATCATCGACAGCATCTTCGCGGGCCTGGTGTACTACGACGCCAGCGGTGCCCCGCAGAACGATGTGGCCGAGTCCATCGAGGGCAACGACGACAAGACCGTCTACACGGTCACGATCAAGGACGGTCAGAAGTTCACCAACGGTGAAGACGTGACGGCCACCTCGTTCGTCGACGCCTGGGACTGGAACGCACTCGCGAGCAACGCGACCCTCAACAGCTACTTCTTCGAAGACATCGAGGGCTTCAGCTACGACGAGGACGTCTCGCTCAAGGAGAGCGGCGGCCTCGTGGTCGTCGACGACTCCACGTTCGAGATCCACCTGAAGTCGTCGCTGGCGGACTACCCGCTGCGCCTCGGCTACTCGGCGTACTACCCGCTGCCCACCGCGTTCTACGACGACATCGACGCGTTCGGTGAGAACCCGATCGGTAACGGCCCGTACATGCTCGACGGTGAAGGTGCCTGGCAGCACAACGAGAAGATCGACCTCGTCGTGAACCCCGACTACACCGGTGGACGCGTTGCGCAGAACGGCGGTCTCTCGATCGTCTTCTACACCACGCAGGAAGCGGCCTACGCCGACCTCCTCGGCGGCAACCTCGACGTGCTGGACCAGATCCCGCCGTCGGCGCTGACCACCTACAAGGACGAGCTGGGCGACCGCTACATCGACCAGGCTGCGGCCATCTTCCAGTCGTTCACGATTCCTGCCCGCCTCGCTCACTTCAGTGGTGAGGAAGGCGAGCTGCGTCGTGCGGCCATCTCGATGGCGATCAACCGTGACGAGATCACCGATGTGATCTTCGACGGCACTCGCACCCCGGCGCACGACTTCACGTCGCCGGTCATCGACGGCTACTCGGAGGACGTGCCCGGATCGGACGTTCTGCTCTTCAACGAGGACGAGGCCAAGGCCAAGTGGGCCGAAGCTGACGCCATCTCCCCGTGGGACGGCGAATTCAAGATCGCGTACAACGCGGACGGCGGCCACCAGGAGTGGGTCGACGCCGTGGCGAACTCGATCAAGAACGTCCTCGGCATCGAGGCTGCGGGTGACCCCTACCCGACCTTCGCCGAGGTCCGCACCGCGATCACCGACCGCACGATCCAGACCGCGTTCCGCACGGGATG
>JBDTQN010000237.1:0-4358 GCA_039932215.1 Pseudolysinimonas sp.
ACGAGGTGACCGAGGACTTCACCCGCGCGGGTGGCCGCCGCGGGATGGCGGCGCTGCTCGATCTTGCAGAACCTCCGCGCGCTGTGTTCTGCGCCAACGACCAGATCGCGATCGGGGCGCTCGACGAGGCCGTCGGCCGGGGATTGAGTGTTCCCGGAGATATCGCGCTCGTCGGGTTCGATGACATCGAAGCGGCGAGCATGGTGCAGCCCCACCTCACGACGGTGCACCACTCACCGGACACCCTCGGCGCGCGCGCAGGGGAGCTGCTGCTTTCACGGATGACCGGAGCGTACGCCGGCGCCGGTCGGACGGCGATCGTCCCAACCGAGCTGATCGTGCGCGAAAGCGCCTAGCCGGACGAACTAGCTGGCGCGGCGGGCGCGGGCGGCGCGGCGCTTCAGGGCGCGACGCTCGTCTTCAGAGAGGCCGCCCCAGACGCCCGAGTCTTGGTTGGTCTCGAGCGCGTACTGCAGGCACATCTCTGTGACCGAGCAGCGGGCGCACACGGCCTTCGCTTTTTCGATCTGATCGACTGCCGGGCCGGTGTTGCCGACGGGGAAGAAGAGTTCAGGGTCGGCGGTGAGGCAAGCGCTCTTGTCACGCCAGTCCATGTTGGTGCTCCTTGTGTTGCAGAGAGAGGTGAACGTGCGCAGGTCGGGAAACTTTTGCGCACGGCCGAAGTAAGTACGAAAAACAAGGGGGAGAGTTTCTCGTGCTCACCTGCGACTCTGCAGGCGTCACATCAACCGCCTTTAGGGTTTCATACTTGTTACGACTGATCAATAGGTCTGAATGGGATATCTCTGTGAGTGATCGTCGTCGACGGCCCGCCCAGTGGGCCCTGATCGTGCTGCTCGCCGCCGAATTCGCCCTCGTCGCGGTGCTCGCGATCATGCTGCTGATCGAGCTGCTGGTCGCCACGCCGACGTCGTATCCGTCGGCCATCGCGCTGACCGTTCTGGCGTTCATCGCGGCCGCGTGGCTGGGTGCGATCGTCGTCGGCGCCCTGCGTGGGCAGGCCTGGATGCGGTCGGCCGCCGTGGTCTGGCAGGTGCTGCAGTTCGCGGTCGGCGCGGCGTCGGTCGCCGGCCAGTTCGCTCAACCGTGGATCGGCTGGCCGCTCGTGGTGGCCGCCGTGCTCGTGTTCGTTCTTCTTTTCACGAAACCGGTGGTGGCGGCGACAACGGATCGGGTACCGCGCGACCCTGCGGGCTGATGTCGATCGAGGTGACGGCCGAGAGTCCCGCCGCGATCGCGCGGGCAGCCTCCGTGAACAGGCGGTCATGCACCCGCACGCAGCACAAGCGCAGCGCCTCTTCTTCGGTGAGCGAGAACCAACCCTGCACCGTACGGATGCCGTGGGGAGTCAATCGCCACAACTTGTCGGAGTCCTTCACGATCGCGTCCTCGATCGAGATCGCGTCGGCACGCGTGTCATGGCCGTCGATGATCGCGGTGATCTCTTCGACGTCGCCGGCGTCGATGCCGAGGCGCTCGAGGATCTCGCGAGCAAGCGAGGCCCCGACTCGTTCGTGATGCACGACCAGATCGTGTCGCCCACCCCCCGGTGCGATGGCTTCGAGGATCAGGTCGTCGGCGACCGTCGACCAGCCGATGTCGTGCAGCAGAATCGCCGGCAGCACGATTCGCTCACGCGCCTCGGGGATTCGCAACAGCAGGGCACGCGCCATGCCGTACGCGTAGAGCGAGTGACCATCGTTGTTGCGCACCCCGAGCAGCGGCAGCGCCGCCTTCCAGATGCTCGCATCGCGATCGGCGAGCGTCAGGTACCCGACGACTTCTGCGGCTCCCGGGATTGATGCCCGGATGTCGCGGCCCAGCCGGGTGCTCGTGCTGGCGACCATAGCCCCCATTCAACGACGCCGCGGCCGTAGAGTACAGGCGCCGTATCCGCTGAATGGAAACGGCTCCCTGCACCATCCACTCGAAGGCGAGCGCATGGCACGCACAAACGAACCCGGACGCTCGGTCACCGACCGCGTCCTGAGCATCCTGGCGGTGTTCGAGGGGAGTCTCACGCCGAAGAGCCTGTCGGACATCGCCGAGTCGGCCGGGCTGGCCATCAGCACTACCCACCGGCTGCTAGCCGAGTTGGAACGATGGGGTGCGGTCCAGCGCGACCCGCACGGGCGGTACCAGATCGGGATCCGTCTTTGGGAGCTCGGCCAGAACGCAGGGCGGCAGCTGCGCGAGGTGGCGAGGCCGTTGCTCCAGGACCTCTACAGCCTGACCCAGGAGACCTCGCATATCGCGATCCGGGACCGGGCCGAGGTGCTCTACCTGGATCGGGTGTACGGCACGAAACGGGTGCCACAAGCGGGAAGGGTCGGGGGCAGGCTTCCTCTGCACGCGACCGCCGTCGGCAAGGCGATCCTCGCCTACGAGACGGAATGGGTGCGGGAGGCGATTCTGCATCACCGCCTTGAGGGGCGCACGGCATTCACGCATGTCGACCCGGATCAGCTGCGCGTGGAACTCGCGCAGATCCGCGACCTCGGGTTCGCGACGACGCGGGAGGAGGTGCGGCTCGGATCGTGTTCGATCGCGGTACCCGTCTTTCACCGTGACGGCACGATCGGCGGCGCCCTCGGCATCGTCATGAGCCCGACGCCGCGGCGGGAGATGGAGCGTCACCTGCCGGTGCTGCGTGGGATCGCCCACCAGATCGAGGCACGTACTGGCGGTCTACCGCTGTCGAGCATGCGCCCTGCCACGAGCCGGCCGGTGTCACGGTGAGCGGCACAGCGACACGAGTCGTTTCCGTCCAATGGGAACCGCGACTATGCCCGACTCGCGTGTGGCCCTTCAATGGGCATCGCCACAGTCACCCGATCGACAAAGGAGTCTGACGTGTCCGTGCACCCGACGGCCGAGGAATCGGCCAGCGACACCCCCCGGTGTCCTGTCGATCACCACGGGTACCAGCCGTTCGCCATGAGCAACCCGTTCCCGGCCTACGCCGAGCTTCGTGACGAGCAGCCGGTCATGTTCGACGAACGGATCGGCTACTGGATCGTCACTCGCCACGCCGACGTCAAGGCCGTGTTCGAGGACTGGGCCACGTTCAGCAGTGAGAACGCCCAAGCCCCGGTGCGCCCGCGCGGTGCGGCGGCAACCGAGATCATGCAGAACGGCGGGTTCACGGCGTACTCAGGGCTCTCGGCGCGCATCCCCCCGGACCACACGCGACTGCGGGCGATCGTGCAGAGGGCCTTCACGCCCAAGCGCTACAAGGCCCTCGAGCCGACGATCCGCGAGAACACCCGGCGACTGCTCACCCGGATGCTGGCCCGGCCCGAGCGGGACGGGGACTTCGTCCGCGACGTAGCCTTCGACATCCCCACCATCACCATCCTCACGCTGCTGGGCGTTGATCCCGGCATGGTGCCGACCTACAAGAAGTGGGCGGAGTCCCGCGGGGCGATGACGTGGGGCGACCTCTCGGACGACGAACAGGTCCCTCACGCACACAACCTCGTCGACTATTGGCAGGAGTGCCGTCGCCTCGTGGAGTTCGCCCACGAGCATGGCGGCGACAACCTGGTCGCCGATCTGGTGCGCGACCAGCTCGAGGGTCAGGAGATCAGCGACCACGAGATCGCGTCGATCTGCTACAGCCTGCTGTTCGCCGGCCACGAGACCACCACGACGCTCATCGCCAACACCGTGCGCGAACTTCTGGCCCACCCGGCTCAATGGGACCTGCTGCGCGAGAACGCTGCGCTCATCCCGGCGGCGATCGACGAGACCCTGCGATACAGCGGATCGATCGTCGCTTGGCGGCGCCGGGCGCTGGCCGACACCGAGATCGGGGGAGTGGCGATCGCGGAAGGCGACGACATCCTGCTCGTCATGGGTTCCGCCAACCGCGACGCCGAGGTGTTCGAGCACGCCGAAGAGTTCGACATCGAACGGGACGACGCACGCAACCACCTGTCGTTCGGATTCGGCATCCACTACTGCCTCGGCAACATGCTGGCGAAGCTGCAGGATCGCATCGTGGTCGAGGAGACTCTGGCCGCGGTGCCGACGCTGCGCCTCGCGACCGACCCGGCGGTGATCGGGTTCGCCGACAACCTGTCGTTCCGGGCGCCGACCTCGGTTCCGGTCACCTGGGGGTCGGCGGCGTGAGCGCACTCATCAGGTTCTTCGACGATGCAGGAGCGCCCGAGCACGCGCTGCTCGGCGGCAAATGCGCTTCGTTGGTCGCGCTCACGGCCGCCGGAATGCCCGTACCGCCCGGGTTCACCGTGACCACGGCCGCATACGACCTTTTCCTCACCGAGACCGGGATCGCACCCGTCCTCGCCGACGGGCTGCGGGGTCTGGATGCG
>JBDTQN010000238.1:0-4348 GCA_039932215.1 Pseudolysinimonas sp.
TGGTCTGCAGCCTCCCGACCTTCGACTTCTTGCACCTCGACCGAGGCTGGTCGCTCGATCGCCTCGAAGCCTGGTGCGGCGACGTGCTAGTCCGCGAACTTCTGTAGGTCTAGCCGCTCGCCGCGAGGTCGCTCTCGACGACCAGAGCCGCGGCACGCAGGTCGGGCAGCATGTTCGCGAGGAACGCTTCGGCCGGGCCCTCGGCGCGGGCAGCGATGTTGATGGCTCCGATGACGGTGCCGTCGCGACCGTGGATGGGGGCAGCCAGAGATCGCACGCCCGACTCCAGTTCTTGGTCAACCAGGGCCCACCCCTGCGCCGCCACCCGGTCCAGTTCGGCCATGAGCTCGTCACGCGCGGTGATCGTCCGCTCGGTGAAGGTGGGGAGCTCGGCTGCCAGATGTGCCGATCGCTCCTCGGCGCCGAGCCCTGCCAGGAGTGCGCGCCCCATCGAAGTTGCCGATGCCGGGAACCGAGTGCCGATGCCGACGGACACCGCCATGATGCGTTGCACGGGGACGCGCGCCACATACACGATGTCGGTTCCGTCGAGGATCGACGCCGATGTCGACTCGTGAACGGCGGCGGACAGGCGCTCAAGGTGGGGTTGTGCAATCTCAGGAAACGTCAGCCCCGACAGGTAGCCGTACCCCAGTTCGAGCACGCGGGGCGTCAGCGAGAACAGTTTGCCGTCACTGCGCAGGTAGCCCAGCTCGACCAGTGTCAGCAGGAACCGGCGGGCCGTGGCGCGAGTCAGTCCGACCGACGCGGCGACCTCGCTCAGCGTCTGGCGGGGGTGCGCGGCGTCGAACGCCCGCAGCACCTCGAGGCCGCGAGCGAGAGACTGCACGTACTCCTCGCCCGCCACGGCGTCAGCTTATCGACCGCCCGGCACAGGTCCCCGGCCGAACCTAGAATCGGGGCATGCCCGGCCTCATCCGCAGAAGCGACATCGACGAGGTGCGCGCGCGGGTGAACATCGCGGATGTCGTGGGCGACTTCGTGACGCTGAAGAGCGCGGGCGCCGGCTCGCTCAAGGGTCTGTGCCCGTTCCACGAAGAGCGCTCGCCGAGTTTTCACGTACGCCCGCAGGTCGGCTTCTACCACTGCTTCGGTTGCGGAGAGGGCGGAGACGTCTTCACCTTTCTGCAGAAGATGGACCACGTCACGTTCCAAGAAGCCGTCGAGCGCATGGCCGCGCGCGTCGGAATCGAGTTGCACTACGAAGACGGCGGGCAGGCCAGCGATCACGGCAACCGCGCGCGTCTGTTCGCGGCCAACGCCGCGGCAGAGTTGTACTTTCGCGCTCAGCTGGCCACGCCGGCCGCGTCCATCGGGCGGGACTTTCTCGGTGCCCGCGGTTTCGACCAGGCCGCCGCCGATCGCTTCGGCGTGGGATTTGCGCCCAAGTCGTTCAGTGCGCTCGCCGACGCGCTCAAGTCGCAGGGCTTCACCGAACTCGAGCTCACCACCGCGGGTCTGCTCAGCACCGGCGATCGCGGCAACAGCTACGACCGGTTCCGCGGCCGACTGATCTGGCCGATCCGCGATATCACGGGTCAGACGCTCGGTTTCGGCGCGCGCAAGCTTCTCGACGATGAGCAAGACAAAGGCCCCAAGTACCTCAACACGCCCGAGACGCCGATCTATCACAAGAGCCAGGTGCTCTACGGGCTCGATCTGGCCCGGCGCGATATCGCAAAGGGCAAGCAGGTCGTCGTCGTCGAGGGCTACACCGATGTGATGGCCTGCCACCTCGCTGGCGTGACGACCGCGGTCGCGACCTGTGGCACGAGCTTCGGCGTCGAGCACATCAAGATCATCCGCCGCGTGTTGGGCGACGTCGACAACGCCAACACCTCCGGGCTCGGGCAGGTCATCTTCACGTTCGACCCCGACGAGGCCGGGCAGAAGGCCGCGTCGCGAGCGTTCGAAGAGGAGCAGCGTTTTGCCGCCCAGACCTTCGTCGCCGTCGGGCCCGAGGGGCTCGATCCCTGCGATCTGCGACTCCAGCGCGGCGATGACGCGGTTCGCGCCCTGATCGCCCGTCGCAAGCCGATGTTCGAATTCATGGTGCGACGCCGGCTCGACGGGCACGACCTCGAGACGGTCGAGGGCCGGGTGAGTGCGTTGCGGGCGTCCGCACCGGTCGTGGCCGGGATCCGGGATGGCGCCCTCAACGACGGCTACGTGCGCAATCTGGCGGGGTGGCTGGGCATGGAACTCGGGGAGGTCCGCAATGCGGTGAAGCGGGCCGCATTCGCCGCAAAGGCACCCTCACCCGAGGCGCCGGCCGCCGACCAGCCGGCCGAACCGCGGGGCGTGGGGTTGACCGAGCTCCCCACCGACCCGATCACCCGCAGCGAGCGCGATGCGCTGATGGCGCTGGTGCAGCATCCCGAAGCCGTCGGCCGCGAACTCGCCGAGCGGGTGCTGGCGGCACGATTCGTGAACCCGACGCTCGCCGTGATCCGGGATGCCGTGTCGTCCAGCCTCGACGATTTCGACGGTCCGGGCTGGACCGATCGCATCGCGACCGAGGCGCCTGCGACCTTCTCGTCGCTCGTGCGTGAACTTGCGATGGCGCCGATCCCGCAGACCGCCGACAAGCTGGCGGGCTACTGCCAGCAGGTCGTCGCGGCCCTCGTCGACCGCGACATCCTGCGGGAGAAATCCGAGCTGGTCGGGGCGATGCAGCGCGCCACCGCGGAGGGTGACACGACGCGGTGGGCAGAGCTCAGTAGGCGTTCTGTCGCGCTCGAGAGCGAACGGCGGCAATTGCGCAAGGAATGAGCGCTCGCGCGTAGATCTGGCGTCAGACCGGCGTTTGTCGCAAGATTTCGCCGCAACACGTTGCAGACGCGTAAACATTCGCCACTGCGAGACCCCCCGTGTGGAGGTCAGCCCGCCGCTGTGTTAGACCTGTCTCTAACGCCGCGCGGTGCACTTCGCCGCGCGTGCCTTGTTTTGAGAACACGCAGTTTCTGTCTTGCACACAATCACAGGAGGTACGCGGAATGATTTCCGTTTCCAAGAAGACCCGAGTGCGGCTCGGTCTCGTCGCGGTCACCGCCGCAACGGGCCTCGTGCTCGCGGGTTGCGCCAGCACGGGTGGCGACACCGGTGGCGATGGCGACAACACCATCCTCGTCGGCACGACCGACAAGGTGACCACGCTCGACCCGGCCGGCTCGTACGACAACGGTTCGCTGGCGCTGCAGACGCAGGTGTTCCCGTACCTGGTCAACACCGACTACAACAGCACCGACGTGGTGCCCGACCTCGCCGAGACCGCCGAGTTCACCAGCCCGTCCGAGTACACGGTGACGCTGCCCGAGGGCCTGAAGTGGGCCAACGGCAACGTGCTCGACTCGTCCGACGTCAAGTTCTCGTTCGACCGCAACATCGCGATCGCCGACCCCAACGGCGCGTCGAGCCTGCTCTACAACCTCGACAGCGTCGAGGCCGTAGATGACACCACGGTCGTCTTCCACCTGAAGACCGAGAACGACCAGATCTTCCCGCAGATCCTCACCAGCTTCCCGGGTGCGATCGTCGACGAGGAGTCGTTCTCGGCCGACGCCATCACCCCTGACAACGACATCGTCGCGGCCAACGCGTTCGGCGGTCCGTACGTCATCTCGAGCTACGACTTCAACAAGACCGTCGAGTTCGAGCCGAACCCGAACTACCAGGGTCTGCTCGACGCCGCGGTCAACGACTCGGTGATCCTCACGGTCTACGCCGACTCGTCGAACCTGAAGCTCGCCGTGCAGGAGGGTGAGGTCGACGTGGCCTACCGCAGCCTCGCGCCGACCGATGTCGCCGACCTGCGCGACAACGGTGACGTGAAAGTCGTCGACGGCCCCGGTGGCGAGCTTCGCTACGTGGTGTTCAACTTCGACACCATGCCGTACGGTGCGACCACCGCCGAGGCCGACGCGGCCAAGGCTCAGGCCGTCCGTCAGGCGTTCGCCTCGCTCGTCGACCGCCAGGCGATCGCGACTCAGGTCTACAAGGACACCTACACCCCGGCCTATTCGTTCGTTCCGGACGGCTTCGCCGGCGCCACCACGGTGCTGAAGGACCTGTACGGCGATGGCAACGGTGGGCCCGACGCCGACAAGGCGAAGGCGATCCTGGATGCTGCCGGTGTCACCACGCCGGTCGCGCTGAGCCTGCAGTACAACTCGGACGACCACTACGGTCCCTCGTCGGGTGACGAGTACGCCATGGTCAAGCAGCAGCTGGAGGCCGATGGCCTGTTCGCTGTCGACCTGCAGTCCACCGAGTGGGTTCAGTACTCGAAGGACCGCGTCGCCGACGTGTACCCGGCCTACCAGCTCGG
>JBDTQN010000239.1:0-4344 GCA_039932215.1 Pseudolysinimonas sp.
GCCCACATGTCCGTCAGCACCGCGGTGAACGGGTCACCGATCGAGCCGAGGACGACTCCAGGGTGCTCGGCCGCGAGCTTGTCGCTGAGCGCCTGGTAGTCCTCCCAGGTCTCGGGGACGTCGTAGCCGTACTCGTCGAACAGAGCCTTGTTGTACCAGAACACGACGGGCGCGAGGTTGTCGCGGGCACCGTAGACGTTGCCGTCGACCGTGACCGGGTCCAGCGCGCCCGCGGTGTAACCATCAAGCCAGCCGTCTTCGGTGACACCCAGGTTGAGCGGCGCGGCGAACGCCTGAACGCCGTTCTGCTCCTTCGCGGCCCAGCTGGCGTCGTTCACCTGCCCTGACCACACGACGTCGGGCCAGCCTTCGCCCGCGGCGTCGGCGAGCGCGATCTTGGTCTGGAACGAGTTCGTACCGCCGGAGTTGCCGTCGTACGTCTCGATGTTCACGGTGAGGTCGGGGTTGTCCGCCTTGAATGCCTCGGCGATCTTCGCCCGGTCAGCGTCCACCCAGATGGTGATGGGGGCTTTCGCGTCCTGTTCGACGGTGGGGAATCCGTAGCGGGAGTCAGTGTTCGTGTCACCTCCGCCAGGGGAGCAGCCGACAGCAGCGAGCGCGATGGTCGCGGCTACTGCGGTCAGCCCCAACAGTCGGGGGATTCGGGTAGTGCGGCGTAGCTGTGAAGACATGTCGCGCGTCCTTTTCTTGTCGACGTCGTTGACGACTGCACCGCCGGCTCTGGCGGCATGCTGACCATTAGATCATACATGTGATGTATTAGGCAATTGCGGGTCGAGATCGTAGAAGCGCCGGGCCGTATCTCCCAGGATCGCACCGCGCTCGGAGTCGGACAGGCTGCTCAGAAGACCGTCAATGGCCTCCCGAACGCGCTCATATCCGCCGGCGAGGACGGCGATCGGCCAGTCGCTCCCCCACATGAGGCGGTCCGGTCCGAACAACTCGAGGGCGTCGTCGACGAAGGGCCGCACGGCTTCCTCGGTCCACGAGTCCAGCGCACCGACGCTCGCGTACAGTCCGGAGAGCTTGGCATGCGTCAGCGGGTTTGCGGCAGCCGCCGCCAGCAGCCGGCGCCACTCGCGGCGCTCGTCATCTCCTCCGCCGATGGGCGGCTTGCCCAGGTGGTCGATGACCAGACGGAGGCCGGGATGCCGTTCGGCGATCGCCGGCAGATCGCCCAGCGCGACCGGGGAGCCGGTGACGAAGTCGAGGGTCAGATCCGCGGCGGCCACCAGAGCGATCCCCCGATCGACAGGCGGCGAGGTCGCCCATTCGAGCGGACGGGCGTGGAAGAGGTTCCGGATGCCGCGGACTAGGCGGTTCTCCCGCAGCGCCTCGAGCTGCGCGGGGACGACGTCAGGCTCGTCGAGCGGCACCCACGCGACGACGCCGACGACCTCCGGGTGGACAGCCGCGGTGTCGAGCATGAGCCGGGTGTCGGCGGCGTTGTCCGCTGCTTGGACGAGCACGACACCGTCGACACCGAGGCGGGCGAGGGTCGGGGCGATTTCATCGAACGGAACGGCCCGGTCGATGGGCGACAGCTCGGGGCCGAGCCAGGAGTACTCCGCCCGTTCCGGGTCCCAGACGTGCAGGTGAGCGTCGACGTTCATGACACCTTTCCGAGGGCTGCCATCATGGCACCGCCGTACCGACCCGCTTCCGCGCGGGTCGGTACGGCGGCCGGGGGACTACTGGAAGTCGGCGGCGTTGTCCTTGGTCACCATCGCGGTGCCGGTGTCGATGTTCGCCTCCACGGTCTTACCAGATGCGGCGTCGAACGCGGCCTGCACGCCCAGACTTCCCATCTTGTCGGGGAACTGTGCGACCGAGGCGGTCTCGGTCCCCGCGAGGATCGCGGCCACCTCGTCCGGACCCGCGTCGAAGCCCACCGTGATGATGCCTTCACGACCGGCCGACTTGATCGCCTCGAGCGTGCCCAGGATCGGCGGTCCGCACGCTCCGTAGATCGCGTCGAGGTCGGGGTTCGCGGTCAGGATGTCCTGGCCGGCATCGAGCCCCTTCGTCTGGTCGCAATCGGTCGGCGTGGTGGCCACGATCTCGGCGGCGTCGCCGAGGGTGTCGAGCAGGCCGTCGACCCGGTCGTCGAGCGACGGGTTACCGAGCACGCCTTGCAGCACCGCGAGTTTGGCACCTTCAGGCAGGTTCTCTTTCAACCAGGTGCCGGCGAGCTGCCCGCCTGCGAAGTTGTCCGTGGCCACGACGGCGGTCTTGCCGTCCCAGTCAGGGATGTCGTTGTCGATCAGGATCACCGGGATGCCCGCGTCGACAGCCTTCTGCAGCGCGTCGGCGACGTTCGGGCTGGTCGGAGTGATCGCGATCGCGTCGACCTGCTGTGTGATGAACGACTCGATCGCGGCGATCTCGCCTTCGTCGTCGGTGCCGCTCTTGCCCTGTGCGTAGACGACCTCGGCACCGGGCTCTGCCTCGTCCCATGCCTTGGCGGCATCGACCATGATGTCGTAGAAGTCCACGGGGAACTTGGTGATGAGTCCGATGGTCAGGACGTCATCGCCGCCACCGCCGCCGTTGTCTGCGGGGGTGGAGCACGCTGCCAATGACAGCGCGATCGTCGCTGCACATGCAGCGGCGAGAAGGCGGGTCTTCTTCATCGCATTCCTTTTCTTGGTTGAGGTGGATGCCGGGGTTCTGGGGGCCGGGACGGAGGCGACGGTCAGTCGTCCCCTCCGACGATCAGCGAGACGAGCCGGGCTCTGTTCGCTGGAGTGGGGACTTCTTCACCGACCACGCGGCCCCGGCGCATGACGACCGCGCGGTCGGCGATTTCCATCACGTGATCCATGGCGTGCGAGATGACGATCACCGCACACCCTTCGTCACGGAGTCTGAGGATGAGGTCGAGCACCTGGCGCGACTCGCGCAATCCCAGCGCGGCGGTCGGCTCGTCGAGGATGACGGCGCGCGACGCGAAAGCGGCGGTCCGGGCGACGGCGATCGCCTGGCGCTGCCCGCCCGACATCATGCCGACCGACGCTGCGCGCTGCGGCAGGTTGATCTTCAGCCGGCCGACGAGCTCGCTGGAATGCGCCGTCATCTGCTTGCTGCGCATCCACCGCATTCCGCGGGGCAGCCAGGCGGGCACGGCTTCTTCGCGCCCGACGAAGAAGTTCGCCGTCGCATCCAGATTGTCGAAGAGCGCGAGGTCTTGGTACACCGTCTCGATGCCGGTGGCTCGCGCCACGGCAGGACTGGTCATGTGAACGGGTTCGCCGTCGACCTCGATCGTCCCGGTGTCGAGCCGGTGCACGCCGCTGATGCATTTGATGAGGGTCGACTTGCCTGCTCCGTTGTCGCCCAGGAGCGCGAGCACCTCTCCGCTGTCGACGTGAAGCGAGACCCCGTCGAGGGCGAGGACGGCACCGAAATGCTTGGTCGCATCCCGGATCTGCAGGGTGGGAGTCGTCGCGCTCATGCGGATGCCGCCTTCAGAACCCGGAAGCGGGCCTCGAGTCGGCCGCGGATGACGTCGGACTCGACGGCGATGAAGATGACCACGCCGATGACGATCAACTGCAGGAACGCCTCGACGTTGAGCAGGTTCATCCCGTTGCGGATCACGCCGATCATCAGAGCGCCGATCAAGGCGTTGCCGACGTTGCCGCGACCGCCGAGGAAGCTGGCCCCGCCGATCACCACCGCGGCGATGGCGTCGAGCTCGGCGAGCGCGCCGAACGTCGGTGAGCCGGCATTGAGCCGACCCGAGGTGACGATGGCGGCGACCCCGGCCAGCAGTCCACTCATCACGTAGACCGAGACCAGCACCCAGTTGCGCGGCACCCCGAGGTTGCGAGCGCCCTCCGGGCTGCCGCCGACGGCGTAGATCCACCGACCCCAGACCACCTTGCGCAGCATCACGGTGACGAGGATCGCGACACCCGCGACGAGGAACGCAGCGTTCGGGAACCAGGGCGCCAGCCAGGTCGCGGCACCGCCGCCGATCGCGGTGACCACGTCGGGCATGCCCGAGATGGGCTGACCGCCCGACAGACCGAGCGCGAGACCCCGCGCGATGCTGAGGGTCGCGAGGGTGACGATGAACGGATGCGGCAGTCTTCCGAACACGTAGCCGAAGCCGTTCGCGGCGCCGACCAGGGCTCCGGTGACGATCATCGCCAGGATCGTGAGCAGGCCCGAGCCGGTGGAGCCGAACACCAGCGCGCCGACGACGGCCGACAGCGCGACCGTCGAGCCGACCGAGAGGTCGATGCCGCGCGTGAGGATGACGAGCAGCTGCCCGATGGCCAGGATGGCGATCGCGGCGCTCTGCGTCAGCACGTTGCC
>JBDTQN010000240.1:0-4243 GCA_039932215.1 Pseudolysinimonas sp.
ACGAGAGGTGGTGCGACGCTCCGATCAGGGAGAAGAGCGTCGCACCAGTAGTCAGGCTACGAGCGCGTCGGGGCGCTCGACAGGGTCCAAAGTCCCAGCGCTCAACTCGATGATCAGATCTCCCGACAAGATGTCTGCGGCACGGTGGCTGACCAGAATCACCAGCCGGTCGCGGGTCGCATTCCGGATGTCGTCCATCATCGAGCGGGCGGTTGCGTCGTCGAGGTTGGCGGTCGGCTCGTCGAGCAGCAGCAGGTCGGCGTTCCCCAGCAACGCACGTGCCACAGAGATGCGCTGGCGCTCCCCACCGGAAAGCGAGCGGCCGGAGCGCCCGACGCGGGACTCCAGTCCGAGATCGAGCTCGCTCAGCAGTGCCGAGAGACCGACCCGGTGCAGCACCTCGAGCATCTCGCTGTCGGTGACACTCTCGGTGCGCGCTCGGGAGAGGAGCAGATTCGCGCGCAGGGTCGAGTCGAACACGTGGGCATCTTGTGGGCACCACGCCACCTTGCGCGACCAGGCAGCGGGATCGACGTCACCGACCGCCATGCCGTTCGCTCGGACGACGCCGTGACTTGCGGGGATCGCGCCCATGATCGCCGAGAGCAGAGTGGACTTGCCGGAGCCTGATGGCCCGTCGAGCACGGCCCACTCACCGGCCGAGATCACCGCGTCGACGGGCGCGAACACCGGATCGCGCCGGCCTGGCCAGGTGACCGCCACTGCCTCGAGCTCGAGACGGCGCACCGGGTCGAGCAGAGCGGTGGTTCCGGCGGGTCCGGCTGCCTCGATCGAGAGCAGTCCGTCTAAGTGCCGAACCGACTCCACGAGCGCGGGCGCCCGCTGCGCCGCGGCAGCCGCCGCGCCGAGGGGATCTGCGGCCGCGAGCACGAGCAGGCAGATGACCGCCACCAGCTCCGCGGGGACGGCGTTCCCGCCCGCGACGACGAGCCACGCGGCGCCCAGTCCCGAACCGCCGACGACGATCGCCGAGGCCAACCCAGACGCCCACGCGCTCCGCCGCTCCGCCGAGGCGAGCCGATCGCTCACGGTGACGATCCGCTCGACGGCGCGGTCCCCGACCCCGTTGGCCGCGAGATCTGCCGCACCCTCGGTGAGCGCCGCGAAGCGCCTCACCAGCCGCGATCCGAGGCCGACGCGGAGTCGTTGATTCCGGTGCTCGTTGACCAACGATGCCGCGATGGCCAGCCCCAGCGTCGCGGTGACGATCAGTCCCGTCGTCACTGCCAACGTCGGGGCGACGAAGGCGGCCGCCGCCGTGATGGCGACGGCACTCATGGCGCCGACCGCCAGCGGCGTCAGCACCCGCGGCAGCAGATCGCGGATGCGGTCGGTGGTGGTGATGAGGTAGTCGATCGCGCTGCCACCGGCCAGCAGGCCTCGGGATGCCGCGCCGTGCGCTGCGAGTGCCGACCAGAGTCGCAAGCGCAGGCGGCCCGCGAGCGCGAACGCCGCATCGTGCGTGAGCAGCCGTTCCACGTATCGAGTGGCCGATCGTGCGAGGCCGAAGAACCGCACGCCGACGATCGCCACCAGCAGGTACATGATCGCCGGCTGCGCCGCTGCTCGGACGATCAGCCACGCCGATACCGCGGTGAGGGCCAGTCCGAAGGCGGTGCTGGCGGTGCCGACGGCGACCGCGGCCACCCATTTCCATCGCGCCGAGCCGAGCAGTGTCAGCAGCGTCTGTGTGGCACGGAAGGTCGCTGCCGGGGCGACGGGCACGACCGCCTCCGCGCGCAGGTCGGCGGGGAGGGCGACGAGTGCGTCTGCGCTCTCCATCTCTGACCGGGAGACCGCGCCATCGAGCGCCAGCGAGCGGTCGGCGAGCGACCGGATCGCCTGGTCGTGGGAGACGACCGCGACCGCGATACCCGGCCCACAGACACTCTGGATCAGCCGTCGGACGACGCGGGCAGTGCGAACGTCGAGGTGCGCCGTCGGCTCATCGAGAACGAGCAGACGTGCGCCGCCCTCGAGCCGCAGCAGCGCCCTGCCCAGTCCGAGACGCCGGCGTTCTCCGGGGCTCAGCTGCGCCGGATGCGCCCCGGCCACCGCGTCAAGCTGGAGGGCGTGCAGCATCGGTGCCACCAGCCGGTCGTCGTTGGCGTACAGCCGCAGTTCCGCCTCGGCGGTCGACTCGAAGAAGTGCAATGCCTGCGGGAGGTATGCGACGGTTCCCGGAGCCACCCCGAGCACCGCGCCCGCCACGTTCGCCTCGGGATCGAGGGTGCCGGTGAGAGCCGCGAGCAGCGTCGACTTGCCGGCCCCGCTGGCTCCGGTCACCGCCGTGACCGTCCCGAGCGGGAACTCCGCGGTCAGGTCCCGAAGAACGGGATGCTTGCGACCGGGGTACCGGATGGTGAGGTGGGCGACCCGAGGCGCTCCCGCGACGTCGTCCGGCCGGCTCCGGGGTGTGACCCCCAGCAGCTCGCGGATGCGGCGCAGCGCGCCGCGCCCGTCCTGCGATGCGTGGAACGCGGCGCCCACATCGCGGAGGCTGGCGAAGCACTCGGGTGCCAGCAGCAGGGCCAACAGCGCGGCGGAGAGGGCGACGTCGCCCGACAGCAGCCGCACGCCGAGCAGCACCGCGACGATCGCGACCGAGATGGTCGCCAGCAGTTCGAGCGCGAGGGCAGACAGGAACGCGGTGCGCAGAGTGATCTGGGTGCGGTGGCGGTGGTCGTTCTGGATCGCCTCCAGCGCGCGGGCCTGCTCACGCACGCGGCCGAGTCCCACAAGAACGGGCAAGCCGTGCGCGAGCTCGACGAGGTGGTCGGTCAGGCGGGCCAGGGCGGCCTGGGCAGCATCCACACGCTCGCGGGTGTGCATGCCGATCAGGACCATGAACACGGGGATGAGGGGCAGCGTCACGGCGATGACGATCGCGCTCACCCAGTCGGCGAAGAGGATGCGTGTGCCGATCGCGAGCGGGATCACCACGGCCGACACAGCGGCGGGGATCACCGTCGCGTAGTACTCGTCGAGGTCGTCGATGCCGTCGGTCGCGAGCACTGCGGAGGACGAGTCGCCCCCGCCGGCCGCAACCACCTGCTCCGCCACCGAGCGACGCAGTTCCGCTTTCGCGCGCGTCGCGCCTCGCGCCGCCGTGACCCCCTGTGCCCAGGTGGCGAGCGAACGCACCACGGCGCCCGCCGCTGCCATCGTGGCTGCGGCAGAGACATCCATCGAGCCGCCCGCGAGCTGCGCGATCGCCGTCGCCAGGCCATCGGCGATGAGGATCAGCCCCGCGGCCCGTGCCCCCGCCCACAGCGTGAGCAGAAGCACGGTGGGCACGCCACCCGGGCCCAGCGCGTCGGTGCGGCCAGCTCTCACAGCCGGACGGCGGGCACCGCGTCGTGCGCCACGGGCAGGTGCTGGGGAGCGATGCGCTTGCGGAACACCCAGTAGCTCCATGCCTGGTAGACCAGCACGACCGGCAGCGCGACACCCGTGATCACCGTCATGACGCTCAGCGTGTACTCGCCGCTTGACGCGTTCGCCACGGTCAGGTCGAACGCGTGGTCGATGGTCGACGGGAGCACGACCGGGAACACCGCGACGAAGATGGACGCGGCCCCGAGGATCAGGAACACCGCGTAGCCCACGAACGCCCGGCCCTCGCGACGGGCGCGCGCCGACAGCCATCCGAAGACGACCGCCGCCACTGCGAGAACCACGAGGCCCCACGTCAGCAGGTCGCCCGACTGGAACTGCACGACCAGCACCCACCCGACGATCGGCAGCAGGGCGACCGGTGCCAGCCGCACCGCATCGCGGCCGGCGCGCTCACGCACCGGTCCCTCGGTCTTGAGGGCGAGGAAGGTCGAGGCGTGCACGAGGCAGAATCCGACCACGGCCAGCCCCCCCAGCACAGCGATCGGGGTGAGCCAGACGAACGGCCCGCCTACCCGGTTGCCGTCAGCGTCGATCGGCAGACCGGTGGTCGTCAGCGCCAGCGCGGCACCGATGCCGAACGGTGCGATAAACGATCCGAGGCCGATCGCCCAGTCCCAGGCGCGACGCCAGCGGGGAGTCGTGCCCTTGCCCCGGTACTCGATGGCCACTGCCCGGAAGATCAGCCCGAGCAGCACCAGCACCAGCGGCACGTACAGCGTCGAGAAGAGCGAGGCGTACCAGAACGGGAATGCGGCGAAGGTGCCGGCACCGGCGACGAGCAACCAGACCTCGTTGCCGTCCCAGACCGGGCCGATGGTGTTGA
>JBDTQN010000241.1:0-4241 GCA_039932215.1 Pseudolysinimonas sp.
TGATCATGAACGGGTCGAACGGCAGGTCGCCGCGCATGTGCGAGCGGTCGTGGATGAGGTCCCACATGACGAACGTCTCTTCGGCCAGCTTCTGGTCGTCGAGCATCTCTTGCTGCGACGGCAGCAGCTCGAGCTTCGTGATCGCCGCCGCTTCGCGCACCACGGCGCGGAAGCGTGCCGCCTCGCGGTCCTGGAAGATCGCCCCCCAGGTGAACGCGGGGATCTCGCGCATCGCCACCGTCTCGGGGAACAGCACCGCCGAGTTCGTGTCGTAGCCGGGCGTGAAGTCGATGAAGCGCAGCGACAGGAACAGCTTGTTCGTGTAGGTCTGCTCCAGCTCGGCGATGAACTCCGGCCAGATGACCTCGACGATCAGGGCCTCGACGTGGCGGTCGGTCGACCCGTTCTGCGTGTACATGGGGAACACGACCAGGTGCCGCAGCTTGTCGACGCGGTGCGCGGCCGGCGCGAACGCGACGAGCGAGTCGTAGAAGTCGGGGACTCCGAGGCCGTCGGCGACCCAACGGTCGAAGTCGACCACTAGCGCCTCGAGGTACGCGGCGTCGTGGGGAAACGCGGGGGCGAGGGCACGGATGCCGCGGTCGATGCGCGCGATCAGCGCGGCGGCCTTCTTGTGGTCGGCTTTCGCAACGCTGCCGTCCTGCGCCTGCAGCGGCTGCAGGTCGGTCGCGGCGGCCTTGAGGTCGAGCCAGGCGGCGGACGACTCCGCCGTGGAGGCGTCCTCGACGACCTCCGGTTCTCCGATGATGGGTGTGGTCTGCGCAAGCGTGGTCATGACGCCTCCTCTCGCTTCCAAGGCTACGGACAGCCGCCCGTGGTTGCTTTGCGCCCGACGATGGAAAATTGCGTGGATGCACGATTCGTGCACGGTTCTACACTTCTGGCATGGCTGACGCAGCGGATGTGCGCGCCGCGCTCGCCGAGTTCGCCGATCCGGCCGACGCCGTGCACCTGCAACGGTTCTTCAAGACCGGGCCGGGCGAGTACGGCGAAGGGGACGTCTTCATCGGCGTGCGCGTGCCCGCGACCCGGTCGGTCGTGAAGCGATTTCGCGGAATGTCGCTCGAGCAGATCGACGACCTGCTCGACGATCCGGTGCACGAGCACCGCCTCGCCGGTCTGCTGCTGCTGGTCGCGCAGTATCCCGCCGAACCCGAGGCCGTGTTCGACACCTACCTCGCCGCCGTCGCTCGCGGACGGGTGAACAACTGGGATCTCGTCGACCTCTCGGCCGAATACATCGTCGGGCCGGAGGTGCGCTCGGGTCGCGCACCCGCCGCCCTGCTCGACGACCTGGCCGCGTCGCCGATGCTGTGGGAGCGCCGCGTCGCCGTCATCGCGACGTTCGACTTCATCCGCCACGGCGACGCCGGCCCGACGTTGCGCCTGGCGGCCGGCCTGCTGTCCGACCGCGAAGACCTCATGCACAAAGCGGTCGGGTGGATGCTGCGGGAAGTCGGCAAACGGGTGTCACCCGAGGCGCTCACCGGCTTTCTCGATGTGCACGCCCCCGCGATGCCGCGCACGATGCTCTCGTACGCCGTCGAGCACCTCGACCCGCAGGAGCGGGCGCGGTACCGCGCGATGCGTTAGAGCGAGTTCGCGGCGAGGAACTCCCGCAGGCGCGCGGTGAACCTCTGCGGGTGCTCGACGCTCGGCAGGTGCGCCGAGTCGGGGAAGCGGAACCCCTGTGCGCGTGGCAGCCCAGCCATGAGCAGGTCGTAGCCGGCACGGGAATCGGTCTCGTCGTGGTCGCCCACCACGACCAGCGCCGGGATGTCGAGTTCGTGCAGCCGTGCCACGGCCGCCGGTTCGAGCGGCTGGTCGAGCCCGGCGAAGTCCCAGTGCGCGGCACCGACGTTCAGCTCGATCGCGCGCGCGAGAAAGGCGGGGTCGACGTCATCGATGTCGCGGGTCGGGCCGAGATCCCAGTACGCGACCTCGAGTTCGACGAGCTGTTCGTACGCGCCGGACTCGCTGGCCTGCTCCATCGCGGCGATCATCTCGCGCTCCCGGTCAGACGGCGTGCCCTCGTGTTGACCGCTGGGCGTTGAGCCGACGGTGACCAGAGCGGCGACGCGATCGGGCGCATCGAGTGCGGCGTCGATCGCGATCTTGCCGCCGCGTGAGGCGCCGACGACGGTCACCCGGTCGATGTCGAGCGCGTCGAGCACGGCGATCAGATCGTGCCGGTCGGCGAACTGCTCGTCTTCGCCCGGCGATTCGCCGAAACCGCGGGTGTCGTAGCGCACGACGCGATGATCGGCCGCGAGGTCGTCGAACTGCGGATCCCACATCGCCCGCGTGGCGACGCCCGCGTGCACGAACAGCACAGCCGGATGCGCCGGGTCGCCGGCAACGTCATAGCTGAGGGTGGCGCCGGGAACCTCGATGACGGGCATGAGGCCAGGCTAGAAGATCATCGGGCGGTCATCGTCGTCATTCGCACCATCGACGTCGAGGTCGACCGTCACCGGCACATGGTCGCTGGGTCCGTCGCCCTTGCGCTCGTTGCGGTGGATCTGTGCCGCGACGACCTTGTCGGCGAACGCGTGCGACCCGAGCACGAAGTCGATGCGCATGCCCTCGTTTCGCGGAAACCGCAGCTGCTTGTAGTCCCAGTAGGTGAACAGTCCCTCCGGCGCCAGCGGCCGCACCACGTCGGTCAGCCCGATGCCCTCAAGCGCGCGGAACGCGGCCCGCTCAGGCTCCGACACGTGGGTCGAGAGCCCGGGGATCACCGTCGGATCGCCGTTGTCGATGTCGAGCGGCGCCACGTTGAAGTCGCCCATCAGGGCGATCGGCTCGTCGGGGTGTGCCGCCGTCCAGTCCCGGGTGGCACCGGCGAGGTGGGCGAACCAGTCGAGCTTGTAGTCGAGGTGCGGGTCGCCCAGTGCGCGGCCGTTCGGCACGTACAGGCTCCAGATGCGGATGCCGCCGCCGGTCGCGCCGATCGCGCGCGCCTCGATCGGCACATCGGCGCCATGGTCGCCTTTCAGGAACCCGGGCTGCCCCTCGAAGCCGATCTCGACATCCGTGATCGGCTGGCGGCTGGCGATCGCGACGCCGTTCCACTGGTTCAATCCGTGCAGCACGACCTCGTAGCCTGCCGCCTCGAACGCCTCGAACGGGAACTGCGCCTCGGTGCACTTGATCTCTTGCATGGCCACGACATCCACGTCTTCGCGAACCATCCAGTCGAGGATGCGGGCCTGCCTGCTACGGATGGAGTTCACGTTGTAGGTGGCGATGCGCATGAAGCAAAAGTAGCGGGCGCGTCTGATGGTGCGGTCGGTTGACTACTCTGTTGTGGTGACGGATGCACGGGCGCAGCTCATCGAGTACATCTCGACGGAGGCCGTCTTCCACGGGGACTTCACGCTGACCAGCGGCAAGAAGGCCACCTACTACATCGACCTGCGCAAGGTCAGCCTCGACCATCGGGTCGCTCCGCTGATCGGGCAGGTGATGGTCGAACTCATTGCCGACATCCCCGACGTGGATGCCGTGGGCGGCTTGACGATGGGTGCCGACCCGATCGCGGCGGCCGTGCTGCACCAGGGCGTTGCGCGCGGTCTCACGTACGACGCGTTCGTCGTGCGCAAAGAGCCGAAGGACCACGGCCGCGGCAAGCAGGTCGAGGGGCCCGACCTCGCGGGAAAGCGCGTGATCGTGCTCGAAGACACTTCCACCACGGGCGGTTCACCCCTGAAGGCGATCGAGGCGCTCAAAGCCGTCGGCGCCGAGGTGGTCGCGGTGGCGGTCGTGGTCGACCGTGCGACGGGCGCCCGTGAGGTCATCGAGGGCGCGGGATACGCGTACCTGGCGGCGATCGACCTGTCCGATCTCGGGCTCGACGCGCAATGACCGATCGCGATCCCCGCGAACCGGCGGAGGAGGGCGACGACGCGGGCGACTGGCTCGCGTCGCAGTTCGAGCCGACCGGAGAGCTCCCGAAGCCGCCGCCGGTTCCCCCGGTCGCGCCGGTCCCACCGGCAGCCGCGCCCGTGCCGCCGCCTGTGCCGCCGCAGCAGCCCTACATCGCGCCCCCCTCCTTCCCCGGTCAGCAGCCGCCACCGCAGCCCGCGCAGCCCCCGGTGTTCCCGCCCGTTCAGCAACAGCAGCCGCCGCCGCAGCCCACTCCGCCGCAGCCGGTGGCCCCGGCGTTCCCCCTTCCCCCGCAACAGCCCGTCCAGCCCCCCGTTGCCCCGGCGTTCCCC
>JBDTQN010000242.1:0-4227 GCA_039932215.1 Pseudolysinimonas sp.
TGGGCCTCAGCGAGCCCGAGGCGTTCCGCTGGATCCAGAAGGCGTCGATGGATCGTCGGCTGACGATGCACGACGTGGCGCAGGCGATCATCGATCAGCTGGCCGCCAAGAAGTAATGCGACCCGTCGCGGCAGCGACGGCGGGGGTCCTGCTCCTGCTGTCCCTCACCGCGTGCGTCACCCCGTCGGGGGAAGCTGAGCCGGACGGTGTCCCGATCGGTCCGGTGGCGCCGGTGTCGGGACCACTGACCCTGGACGATGTGCGCATCATCGTGAGCGATGCGGATGGGCCTGCGACGAGTTCGTTCCAGAGTGGCGATTCGGTCTCGACCTCGGGTGCCGACCTCGAGTCCGAGCAGAACTACTGGATCTCGGTCGGCGGACGTCCGGAACAGTGCGCCGGCATCGTGTCGTCGCCGTACCTTGTGTCGGCCCGCGACACGGGGGAGAGGCTCGACGACCCTTCCGCCCTGATCGGGACCTTCACCGAGATCGAGGAGGAGCGCTTCGGGCTCGTCCAGCTCTACGCCCGCCAATTCGACGATGTCATCACGGCATCCGGATTCTTCGGTGAACTGACCGAACTGGTGCAGGGGTGCCCGTCGTATCAACTCGTCGACCCGGACGGCGTCGTCACCTGGAACGCCGTATCGCTGAGCGTCGCGCCCCTGTCCGGTCTTCCGGCGAAGGTCACGGGGATCGAGTACGTCGAGACCTTGCAGGACTCCGCGTCGACAACGGTGACCACCACGTTCCTGCAACGCGACGGCGTGATCATCTCGATCTACGGCGAACTGACCGCGAGCAGCTCGATGACCCAGGCCGATGTCGACGCTATCGCGGCAGCGGTGGGGGAGCGTCTCGGGCAGCTCTAGCTAGTTCGGCGTTCGCAGGTCGCGCAGCAGGTTCGTCATGCGCACCGTCGACACCCGGCGACCCTGTTCGTCGCTGATCTCGATCTCGTGGGTGCAGAGCGTATTGCCGAGCGAGATCGCCCGGCAGACGCCTGTCACGGTGCCCTCGGTCGCTGAGCGGCTGTGCGATGCGTTGATCTCGATGCCGACCGCCATGCGCCCGGCTCCACCGTGCAGCGCCGACGAGATCGACCCGAGAGATTCGCCGAGGACGACGTACGCGCCGCCGTGCAGCAGGTCGACCACCTGCCGATTGCCGACCACGGGCATCGTCGCCACGGAGTACTCGGGGCTCAGTTCGAGGAACTCGATTCCCATTTTGCGGGGGAGTTCGCCGCCGCCTGTCGCCAGCCGATCGATGAGTTCTTGGGGCGTGCCGGGGGGCAGTTTCGTCATCGCGGATCCTCGAAATGCGTGTCGGAAGCGGCGGATAGGCTGGGCCAGTGCCGGACTCCGAAAAGCCTACCCTTCTGCTCATCGACGGCCATTCCCTCGCGTTCCGGGCGTTCTACGCTCTGCCGATCGACAGTTTCACCACCCGTGACGGCCAACACACGAATGCGATCCACGGATTCATCTCGATGCTGCTCCTGCTCCTGCAGCAGCAGAAGCCGACCCACCTCGCGGTGGCGTTCGACGTGTCGCGCGCGTCGTTCCGCACGCGCGAATACCCGGAGTACAAGGGCACCCGCGGCGAGACCCCGTCCGAGTTCAAGGGGCAGATCCCGCTGCTGCAAGAGGCGCTCGGTGCCATGCGCGTGCAGGTGCTGTTGAAAGACGACTTCGAGGCCGACGACGTGCTCGCGACGCTGGCGACACAGGGCGCCGAGCAGGGCTTCCGCGTGCTCGTCGCCTCGGGTGACCGTGACACCCTCCAACTCGTCACCGATGACATCACTGTGCTGTACCCGAACGTGCGCGGGGTCTCTGAACTCAAGACCTACGACGCCGAGGCGGTGCGCGAGCGCTACGGCATCGAGCCCGGTCAGTATCCCGAGATCGCGGCGCTGGTCGGCGAGACCAGCGACAACCTGATCGGCATCGACAAGGTCGGCGAGAAGACGGCCGTCAAGTGGATCCAGCAGTACGGCACGGTCGACAACCTGCTCGCCCATGCCGACGAGATCACCGGTGTCGTCGGGCAGAACCTGCGAGACCAGCGCGATCGCGCCATCCTGAACCGCCGCCTCAACGCGCTGCGCACCGATGTCGAGCTCGAATACGGTCCGGGCGACCTTGCGCGCCAGCCGATCGACGCGCCGGCGGTGCGCGACCTGTTCGATCGCCTGCAGTTCAAGACCCTGCTCGACCGGGTGTTCAAGATCGAGGGCGCCGCTGAAGACCAGGCGCTGCTCGAGGAGCCGACGGCGACCACGTCCACCGCCCCTGCCGTGACGGCCGTGAGCGGCGACGCTCTCGAAACCTGGCTCCAGGCGAACGGCGACACACCTGTCGGCGTGCGCATCGCGACGCTGAACGGGCGCATCGATGCCATCGGGCTGGCAACCTCCGCCGAGTCGGTCGAGGTCACCGGTCTCGAGCCGGCCCTCGCCGCCTGGCTCGGCAGCGAGTCACCGAAGTACGTGCACGAGTCCAAGCGCGCGGGCAAGCTGCTCGCTGCCGAGGGGGTCGAACTCTCGGGAGTACTCTTCGACAGCTACCTCGGGGCCTGGCTGCTGCGGCCGTCGCAGCGCGTCGACACCCTGTCTGCGCTGATCTACTACTACCTGGGCGAGACCCTCACCGAGCCCGATCCCAACCAGCTGGTCCCGGCGACCGAGGCCGTGAGCCCGGCTACCGAGGCCTGGTACGTCGTCCGTCTGGCCGACGACCTCCAGGGCAGGCTCGACGCCGGCTCGCTGTCGGTTTCGCGCGAGATCGAGATCCCGCTCGTCCCGGTGCTGTCGCGCATGGAGAAGCAGGGCGTCACCGTCTCGTCGCCGGTGCTCGCCGAGCTGAACGCCCGGCTGGGCCGGGAGGCGGCCGAGATCGCGGCCCGCGCCTATGCCGAGATCGGGCGCGAGGTGAACCTCGGCTCGCCCAAGCAGCTGCAAGAGGTGCTGTTCGACCAGCTGGCGATGCCCAAGACCCGTGCCAACAAGACGGGCTTCTCGACCGACGCACAGTCGCTCGCCGACCTCGAAGAGCAGAGCCCGCATCCGTTCCTCGCCATGCTTCGGCAGCATCGGGATGCCACCAAGATCCGCCAGATCGTCGAGACCCTCGAAAAGGGCGTCGGCCCCGACGGCCGCATCCACACGTCGTACGAGCAGACCGGCGCGGCGACGGGCCGGCTGTCGTCGAATGATCCGAACCTGCAGAACATCCCGATCAAGACCGAGGTCGGTCGTGAGGTGCGCACCGCGTTCGTCGCGGGCGACGGGTTCGACTCGCTGCTGACCGCCGACTACTCGCAGATCGAGATGCGCATCATGGCGCACCTCTCGGGTGATGAGGGACTGATCGAGGCCTTCCATTCCGGCGAAGACCTGCACCGCTTCGTTGGATCCCGCGTCTTCGGGGTCGAGCCGTCTGAGGTGACACCGCCGATGCGCGTCAAGGTGAAGGCGATGTCCTACGGGCTCGCCTACGGTCTGTCGGCCTTCGGGCTGTCGAAGCAGCTGCGCATCGATACCAGCGAGGCGAAAGAGCTGATGGCCGACTACTTCGCGCGCTTCGGGGGAGTGCGGGACTACCTCCGTGGTGTCGTGTTGCAGGCAAAAGAAGACGGCTACACCACGACGATCTTCGGGCGACGCCGGCCGTTCACCGACCTCACCTCATCGAACCGGGTCCTGCGCGAGAACGCCGAGCGGCAGGCGCTGAACTCCCCGATCCAGGGCACCGCCGCCGACATCGTGAAGCGCGCCATGCTCGGCATCGACGCCGACATCCGCGAGCGTGGGCTGGTCTCGCGGATGCTGCTGCAGGTCCACGACGAACTCGTGCTCGAGGTCGCGCCGGGCGAGCTCGACGAACTGAGTGCGATCGTCACCGATCGGATGGCCGGGGCAGCAGAGCTGAAGGTGCCGCTTGAAGTACAGCTCGGCACCGGCGCCAACTGGGACGCCGCCGCGCACTAGCTCTTAACCTGTGTTTCTCAGGTAACTCGACATCGAGATGTTTATCTGCGCCCGGAATGACCAAGTTTGGGCGTGTTCGTGTTGACACCCGGACACAAACGGACTTACATAAGCCCAGAACAACATTTCCCCTGAGTACTGAACGATGAGGTCAGCACTGTTGTACGCACCGGAGCGTCACCAGCAGATCCTCGATACGGCGCGCGTGCGCGGCCGGGTCGAGGTCGCCGG
>JBDTQN010000243.1:0-4224 GCA_039932215.1 Pseudolysinimonas sp.
GAGTCATCGAAGCGTTTGACGAAGACGGTTCGTCCGCCGCCGCCGCTCCGCAGCTCATCCAAGGTCGGGTGGAAGTTAGCGAGCGCACCCACGAGATCCCAGAAGCGCTCCGGGAACGACTCGCGGAGGATCACGTCCGCGTAGCGGGTCGCCCCGTAGATGTAGCCCCCGGGCCACCCGTTCTCCGGCTCGAAGAGGCGGACCTCGTTCGAGAGGTCGAACGCCTCGGATTCGCCGTCAGTAGCGGCAGGGTCCTGCGCGTCGCTCACGGTGCCTCCTGGGATCAGGATCACCGTAGCTCCCTCGGATCACTCGCACGAGCAACCGAGCTGGCGAGTTAGGCCGCAGCCGCCCGAGCCTCGCGCTCTGCCGCCTTCGCGGCGTATCTCGCGCCCTCGCGCGCGATCTCGATGGAGTACCCGACATCCGACAGGAGCGCGCGCCCGAACTCCTCGCAGAGGGGGCCTAGGCGGTCGAGGGCGGCGACGGTCTCAGGACTCACCCGAGCACTCTAGATCGACCTGTGGAGAGATCACGCGAGGCTCTCCTCCTCTGGCCTAGCCTCGCCCCGTGAACGACGATCTCGCGGACCTGGCCGCGCCAAACTGCCCCCGATGCCTTGCGCCCATGGAGGTAGTCGGCACCTTCCGAGAGCCTCGCTGGCGGTGCCGCGACTGTCGCCCCGTCGCCGTCAGTTGAGGGCGTCGGACAACGCCGCCCGCGTGGTCTCGCTCAGCGTCGGGGTGAGCGCCTCGCGCACGTCGGCGTAGTCCGGATCAGTGAGGATCGCGGCCTCATTTGTGATCGTCGGAAGCGCGACGTTCCGGCCCGGCTTGCGCCAGATGATGGACACCGAACGCGCCGCGTCCTCCAGCGTCAAAACTCGCACGCCCTTACCGACCGGGCGGACGACGATGGAGAACAGCTCCGCGATGACCCGCCTCTTTCGAGCGAGCGTCAGCCGGTCCCACGCCTCGCGGGCGTCGTCGGCGGCGATGAGCTGAGTCATCGGGTCATCCGCGAGCGCCGCCGCGCGCTGAGCGCTGAGTGCCTCCAGCTCGTCGTCAATCGGCTCGACCCTCTGGCGGATCTCCTCAGCGCCGAAGGTGCCCGATGCCGCGAGGTCGAGCAGGTGCCGACGGGCGGCACGGAGAGCGCCCTCCCGCGCCGAGAGCGCTTCAAGATCGACAGAGGGAACGGGACGGATGAGCTGGGCCGCATCGGGGAGCCTGAGGCGCTCCAAGACGACGTGCTCGATGTAGCGATCCAGAATGTCGCCCGCCCGCTGGAAATGGCCCACGATGCAGCGATAGCCGTGATAGCGCTCCTTAGTCCGGGCCGACCTCACGTCGCCGCCGCAGACTTCACAGACGGCCAGTCCGGAGAGGAGCCACTTCCGCGCGTTGTCGTGCTGAGTGCGGCGGCTCACGTCCAAGAGCCGACCTCGGACGGCCCGGAGAACGTCCTCCGTGATGAGCGCCTCCCACTGTCCGGGGCGGCACGAGTCGAGGTCTACGCGCTCCGCCCGATACTGACCCGAGCCGGACACGATAGGTGGCAACAGAGCGGCATACATAGGAGAAATGAGAATGCGCCGGATCGTGCTCGTGTGCCACTCGAAGCCCTCGCGCGTAGTCCGGCTGGACTCGCTGAGGGGCACGCCACGACGGTCCCGGGCGGTTCCATTGTTCAGCTCTCGCTTGATGTAGCCGACCTTTGACCCGGCGAGCGCCTCGCGGAACATGAAGTCCACGACTGCCGCCTCCTCCGGGTTGACCGCGTACCGAGTCCCGTCGGCCCCGCGCTCGTGCGCGCCGATCCAGCGATAGCCGTAGGGCACGCGGCCCGGCGACGGATGGCCCTTCTCGTTACGGCTAGCGCGGTAGGGGATAGCCCGAACACTCTTGGTCGCGATCTCTTGCTCCGCGACGAGAACGAACAGCCCGAGGATGAACGCGCCCATCGGGTCAGCCGTGTCGATGCCCCCTCTCACGACGACGACGCGCACGTTAGGGCGGCGGGGAGGCCGGACCTCCAGCACGTCCGCAAGACGCCGCATGAGGCGGTCCACCGCGACGACCGTGATTGTGTCGATCCGACCGGAATCGAGATCGCGGAGCAGGCGCGCCCACTGAGTCCCCGCGCCCCGGTCTTTGCTCGCGCTCGTGTCGTTGTCCGGGTACTCGTCCACGAGTTCCCAGCGACCCGGCTCCGCCGCGTCCCGCCGTGCGATGTCCGCGAGCAACTCCGCCCGCTGTTGCTCGATGCCATCCTCTTTCCGGATGCTCTGCCTCATGTACATTCCGACTCGCATAATGTGCTCCCTTCGCTGACTGATACGGGGCGCGAGTCGCCATAACAAGGGGTATGCCTTCTGATCCCACGGTCGCGGCCGTCGGGTTCGCGGGGCTCCTGGTGGTGATCTTGAAGTCGGGCGAGGTGCAGGCGATCCTCACCGGCCTGGTGCGCACGGCGCTGAGCGTGGGCGGGTGAGAGCCGGCGATGAGCGGGGGAGCGTCGTGGCCGAGTTCGCGGTGGCGATGCCCGCCGTGATGCTGGTGCTCGTGATGCTGCTCGGGGGAGTGCAACTCGGCGGTACCCAGTTGCGTGCACAAGATGCGGCAGCAGACGCCGCGCGATCGTGGGCGCGCGGCGAGAGCAGCACCATCGTGTCGGCGCGGCTGGCACGTCAGGTCGCGGGGGCGAACGTGACGAGATCGAGCCGCGGCGACCTCGTCTGCGCGACGGTCACGGTGACCGCCCGCGGTCCGCTGCAGCGGATCGGGCTCACGGCAACCGGATTCGCGTGCGCCGTATCGGGAGGTCGTTGAGTGCGCGACGAGAGGGGCGCGGGCACGGTGCTTGCACTCGCTCTGGTCGGGGCGACGGTCATTGTGGCCCTCGCGGTACTCGGCCTGGCGGCCGGTCTGAGTGCGCGGCAGCAGGTGATCGGTACCGCGGACTCGGCTTCCCTGGCCGCAGCCGACGCGGCGAGCGGTGCGCTGGCGGGAGATCCGTGCGGCCTCGCGGCGCGGGTCTCTGCGGCCACGGCAGCAGTGGTCACAGCGTGCCGATCCGACGGCCTGGTGGTCACGATCGAGGTATCACGGCGGTTCGGCCCGATGACGATTCACGCCCGTTCCACCGCGGGCCCGGCGGGGTGACGCGCCGTGGAGGTGCAGAGGAGGGTTCGAGCGTGCGCCACGAACCTATGTGTATGGTGGCCCCGGAATAGAGGAGAGCAGTGCCCGACCAGAAGAAGCTCGTCATCGTCGAGTCACCGGCGAAGGCCAAGACGATCGCCCAGTACCTCGGCGACGGCTACGAGGTGCAGGCCTCGGTGGGGCACATCCGCGACCTGATCGAGCCCAAGAACCTGCCGCCCGAGCTGAAGAAGGGCTCACTCGGCAAGTTCTCGATCGACGTCGAAAACGGGTTCCTTCCTTACTACGTCGTCAGCGACGAGAAGAAGCGAACGGTCGCCGATCTCAAGAAGGCTCTCAAGAACGCCGACGAGCTCTACCTCGCAACCGATGAAGACCGCGAAGGCGAGGCCATCGCCTGGCACCTGCTCGAGGTGCTGAAGCCGACGGTCCCGGTGAAGCGCATGGTTTTCCACGAGATCACCAAAGATGCGATCGAAGCCGCCCGTAACAACCCGCGTGAGCTCGACACCGCCCTCGTCGACGCGCAAGAGACCCGCCGCATCCTCGACCGTCTCTACGGCTACGAAGTCTCGCCCGTTCTCTGGCGCAAGGTGGGCCCCGGCTTGTCCGCCGGCCGAGTGCAGTCCGCCGCGACACGGCTCGTCGTTGACCGCGAGCGCGAACGGCTCGCGTTCATCGCCGCCAGCTACTGGGACCTCACCGCCGAACTGCTCCCGAAGGCCGACGCCGACGGGTCCGGATTCGAGTCGAAGCTCGCCCGACTCGACGGCAAGCGCATTGCCAGCGGTCGCGACTACGACGACCGCGGCCAGCTCAGCGGCGACGTCGTCGCCCTCGACGAGACCGCCGCCGAAGCCCTCGCCGACGCGCTGCGTCTGCCGAGCACCGCCTTCACCGTCAGCAACCTCGAGACCAAGCCGTACACGCGTCGTCCCGCCGCCCCGTTCACCACGTCGACACTGCAGCAGGAGGCCGCCCGCAAGCTGCGCTTCTCGGCCCGCCAGACCATGAGCGTCGCGCAGGGCCTGTACGAGAACGGCTACATCACCTATATGCG
>JBDTQN010000244.1:0-4187 GCA_039932215.1 Pseudolysinimonas sp.
CAAGAACTGCCCCGTCTGCGGCACGCCGCTCGCGCCAGCGAAAGAGGGCGACGCCGACCTGCGCTGCCCCAACGCGCGGTCGTGCCCGGCCCAACTGCGGGGCAGGGTCGAGCACATCGGCGGTCGCGGGGCTCTGGATGTCGAGGGACTCGGCGAGGTCGGTGCGGCCGCGCTGACGCAGCCCCTGTTCCCCGAGGTTCCGCCTCTCGTGACCGAGGCCGGACTGTTCGGGCTCACCATCAACGATCTGTACCCGATCCAGGTGCGGGTGTGGGGCAGCGACAATGTCGAGACCCCGTACCGCCGCCGGCGGCAGAAGAAAGACGCCGACGCGTTCCCCGGCGACACCGAGTACGTGCCGTCGAGCGCGGCTCTCAAGCTGATCGACGAGCTCGAGAAGGCGAAGTCGAAAGATCTGTGGCGGTTCCTCGTCGCGCTGTCGATCCGGCACGTCGGACCGGTCGCGGCGCGTGCGCTCGCGAGCTACTTCGGATCGTTGACGGCGATACGTGCCGCGAGCCGCGACGAGCTCGCCGCCGTCGAAGGCGTCGGGCCGATCATCGCCGACGCGCTGCTCGACTGGTTCGCGGTCGACTGGCACGTCGAGATCGTCGAGCGCTGGGCGGCCGACGGGGTGCCCTGGGCGATTCCCGACCACAACGGGCCCGGCTCGAACGTCGTCGCCGACGGGGTGCTCGCCGGAGTCACGGTGGTCGCGACCGGGTCGCTCGAGGGCTACTCGCGCGAGGAGGCGCAGGAGGCGATCCTGCGCGCCGGGGGCAAGGCGGCATCCAGCGTCTCGAAGAAGACCGACTTCGTCGCGGCCGGACCGGGCGCCGGCTCGAAGCTCGGCAAAGCCGAAGAACTCGGTCTGCGCATCATCGATGCGGCGCAGTTCAAGCTGCTCGTCGAGCAGGGGCCGTCGGCGCTCGACTAGTGCGCGTGCGCCGGCGCGGGGCGAACCGGCCCGTCTGACGCGTCACGCGACTCGAGCACCTCGACCTCGTCGCCGACACGCAACGTCGCGCCGGGGGAGTCGGGCAGCAGGTTCGCCGCGAACCAGGTCTTGCCGTCCCACCTGCGGTGCCGGGCAAGCGTCGTGATCGGCTCCATCTGCTTCTCGCCCGTCTCCGGGTCGAGGGTCGTCAGCACGCAGCGATCGCATCCCTTCGCCACCCGGAACGTCGCCTCGCCGATGCGGATGCGCACCCAGCCGTCTTCGGCGAACGGCAGCGCACCCGACACGATCAGGTTCGGCCGGAACCGGGTGATCGGCAGCGGACCCTCGTCGGGCCGCGGCCCCTCGGCGATCCAGTCGTTGAGCTGCGCGAGTGAGTTCTGCGACGCGAGCAGCATCGGGAAGCCGTCGGCGAACGACACTCGGTCGTCGTCGCGTGAGAACGTCGGATTCGTCGCACGCCGCGTCGGGTCGTCGAGGTAGACCAGCCGCACCGGCTGGTCGAGCACGGCGCTGAACCAGGCGTCCGCCTGCGGGCCGGCTGAGCCCGCAGCGACCGTGCTGCTCCAGATCTGCACCTCGCCCGTCGGGGCGACGGGAGCATCGACGTCGAGCGATTCGACGCCCGGCGACGTCAACCGCAGCCCACCCTCGACGATCTCGGGAACGACCTGCAGCATCCGGTGCACCTCGCGCGCGGTGACCACCTTCGCGTGCTCGTCGACGACCATCCAGCGGCGGTCGCCGGAGAGACCCCACGGCTCGATCTGGGCCCGGTCGAGGTCTTCGCCGCGGCACGATTTGACCGGGTAGCGACGCAGTCCGGTGAGGGTGATCGGCACCCCCTCACGGTAGGCGATCGGAGGCCGGTTCCGGCCTCTGAGACGCGAAACGTGGAACGTTCCGGGGTACAACAAATCGGGTGCGCGAGAAATCGCGAAGCCCGAATTCTGGTAACAAAACCCGACCGGTCTATCCCTCAAAGGTGGGACACGTCCCCCGATCGGGGGACAAAACGCGCATTTCGGGGTCAATTGTGGTCACGAACAGGCTTCTACCCCCCTTCGGGTGCCAGCGCCCGGTACCATTTCGACTGCGGTGGCGCATGTCGTGCTGGGCGATGTGCAAGCCGCGCTGGGCGATGGGATTACCCGAGCGTGCTGGTGGACGTCACAGCAGTTCTCTCCGCCTCGGCGACGCTGAATTCGGTGGCCGAGGCCTTTGTCGTTCCCGCCGCCAGCCCCCTCACGATCGTCGCCCCGGCCGAGCCCTCGGCCGACCAGGCGCGATGGTCGCAGCTCACCGATCCGCAGCTCGCTGACCCGCAGTCCGACGACCCCCAGCAGTCACGTTCTCTCACGCTGCTCGACAGCCTCGCGAACCTCTCTCGACCCCAGCTCGAGGCGTGGGCGAGCGACCCGTCTGCCGTCGCCGATCTGCTCGCCGCCCCGCCCGCGGCGAGCGAGGTCAGCGACTGGTGGGCGACCACAGATGCCACCGCCCGGGTCCGCCTGCTGGCGGCCGCTCCCGAGGTGGTCGGCAACCTCGAAGGCGTGCCCTACCAGGTACGCGACTCGGCGAACCGGCAGTTCCTGGGCGAGGCCATCGGCGACGTGAACGCCCGGCTCGCCGACGGTTCGGTTGGTCGTGCCGCCACTGAGCAGCTGCAGGCGCAGTTGCACATGTTGCAGCAGGTTCGGGATGCCGTGGCGAGCGGCGACTCCGGCCTGCCCCGTTCGCTGGTCAGCCTCGACGTCGCCGATGGCGGTCGCGCCGTGATCGCCGTCGGCGATCTCACCAACGCCGACTACGTCAGCTTCTTGGTCCCCGGCATGTTCTACAGCGTCGACAGCGAGATCGGCAGCTGGGCCGGCGCCGCCGATCAGCTCGCCGTCGACCAGGCCGACTGGCTCTCGCGCCTCACCCCGGCCCAGCACGCCGGTGACATGCAGACGGTTGCCACGGTCGCCTGGATCGGGTACCACACCCCCACCGTCGTGAGCGTCGCTTCGCTCGACCTCGCCCGCGACGGTCGCGATGCCCTGACCGCGTCGCTGCGCGGGCTCGACGCCGTGCGTGCCGATGGTGCCGGTGCGCCGTACCTGTCGGTGCTCGCCCATTCCTACGGTGCGACGGCCGCCCTGCTCGCCCTGCAAGAGAACGACGTCACTGTCGACGCTCTCGCGATGGTCGGGTCGCCCGGCAGCCCGGCCGAGAACGTCGGCCAGCTGAAGGTGCGCGACGGCAACGTCTGGGTCGCCGACGCTGCCCTCGACCCGGTCGCCAGCACCGGCGTCTTCGGCAGCCAGCCCCTGAGCGCCGCGTATGGTGCCCACCACTTCGGCGTCGATGGCGCCGTCGACCCGCTGACGGGACGCGAGCTCGCGGGGTCGCTCGGCCACGTCGACTACTTCACGGCGGGCAGTGAGTCGTTCCGCAACATGGCGCTGATCGGCATCGGCCAGGGTCGCCTCGTGCTCGGCGCCGACGGGGCGGCCGCCGCGGCTCCCCGCGCCCTCGCTGGCTGAGAAGCGAAACCCGCCGCCCATAGACTTATCGGGTGTCTGCCGCCGAAATCACCCCCGAGGTCGTGACGCATCTCGCGAACCTCGCCCGCATTGCCCTCACCGACGCCGAGGTGCAGAAGCTGACCGGTGAGCTCGGCGTGATCGTGGAATCGGTGGCGAAGGTGACCGAGGTCGCGACGCCCGACGTCCCGGCGACCAGCCACCCCATCCCGCTCGGCAATGTGATGCGTCCCGACGTCGTCGGCGTGACCCTCACCACCGAGCAGGCGCTCTCGGGAGCCCCCGAGCACGAGCTCGGGCAGTTCAAGGTCTCGTCGATCCTGGGGGAGGAGCAGTGAGCGACCTCATCCGCCTGGCTGCGCACGAGCTCGCCGACAAGCTCGCGGCCGGCGAAGTCTCGAGTGTCGAGGCGACCCAGGCGCACCTGGACCGGATCGCGGCGGTCGACTCCGACATCCACGCGTTCCTGCATCTGAACGAGGCGGCACTGGACACCGCGGCCGCGATCGATGCGCAACGCGCCGCCGGCGACCAGCTCGCGCCGCTGGCCGGCGTGCCGGTCGCCATCAAAGACGTTCTCTGCACACTCGGCATGCCGTCGACGGCCGGGTCGAAGATCCTCGAGGGCTGGATCCCGCCCTACGACGCGACGGTCGTGGCCCGCATGCGCGTGGCCGGACTCGTGCCCCTCGGCAAGACCA
>JBDTQN010000245.1:0-4143 GCA_039932215.1 Pseudolysinimonas sp.
CACAGGCGCGATCAAGACCACCACGGCATCCACCGGTCACGGCCTCGCGGGGATGACCGAGCGCGCACTGCTGGTCGGGGGCCACCTGACCGCCGGACCCGAGGCCGGGCGCTACATCGTGCACGCCTGGCTGCCCGCGCACCCGGTCATCACCGACGTCCCGGTGTCGTCAGAGGTGTCGTCAGAGGTGCCGGCGTGACAGCCGCGATCCGCGTCGCGCTGGTCGACGACCAGGCACTGTTCCGCACCGGCATCAGGATGCTGGTGGACTCCCAGCCCGACCTCGCCTTCGTGGGCGAGGCGGGCAACGGCCGCGACGGCGTCGATCTGGCGGCCACCGCCCACCCCGACATCGTGCTGATGGACATCCGGATGCCCATCATGGACGGCATCGAGGCCACCGAACGCATCATCGCGGATGCCACGGCCCGGTCGAGCGCGACGCCGAAAGTCATCGTGCTGACCACCTTCGATCTGGACGAGGCCGCGATCCGAGCGATCCGCGGCGGGGCGAGCGGGTTCCTGCTGAAGGACTCCGACCCCGAGTTCCTGCTCGCGGCGATCCGTGCCGTGCATGCCGGAACCGCGGTCGTCGCCCCCTCTGCCATGCGTGAACTGTTCCGGCACTTCGATTCGCGTGCCGTCGTGGTCGACGAGCCGGATGCGTTCGGCGCGCTCACCGCCCGCGAACGCGAGGTCTTCATGTTGGCCGCGCGCGGGCTCAGCAACTCCGAGATCGCGAAGGGCGAGTTTCTGAGCGAGGCGACGGTCAAGACGCACATCAGCCGCATCCTGTCGAAGCTGGCGTTGCGCGACCGTGTGCAGCTCGTGGTCTATGCGTTCGAGCACCGACTGGTCGACTGACCCTTCGACAGGCTCACCGGACCAGGTCATCCCCGCGGATGACCGGGTCGCGACTGCAGCCCGATCCGGGGTCGGGGTCGGCTCCGTAGCGTCGGTCACATGGATACTTCACCGATCGAGACGGCCGCACTGGTCGCCCGCGTTCAGAACCTCAGCAAGAGCTACGGCAAAGAGGGCACCCGCGTCGACGCGCTGCGCGACGTGACCCTCGGCATCCGCCGCGGCGAGTTCACCGCCATCATGGGACCGTCGGGCTCGGGCAAGTCGACCCTGATGCACATCATGGCGGGGCTCGACGCCCCCACCGACGGCAAGGTCTGGCTCGGTGACGCCGAGATCGGCGGCATGTCCGATGCGCAGCTGACGCTGCTGCGTCGGCGGCGGGTGGGTTTCGTCTTCCAGTCGTTCAACCTGGTGCCGACGCTCGATGTCGAGGGCAACCTGCTGCTTCCGTTCGAGCTCGACGGACGTCGTCCGTCGACGACCGAGCGCGCCTGGATCGACGAGCTCGAGACCGCGCTCGGACTGTCCGGCAGGTTGCGCCACCGTCCGCACGAACTCTCGGGGGGACAGCAGCAGCGCGTGGCGATCGCCCGCGCGCTCGCCACCCGCCCAGAACTGGTCTTCGCTGACGAGCCCACCGGAAACCTCGACTCCCGCACGGGACGCGAGGTGCTCGGCCTGCTGCAGACCGCGTCGCGCCAGTATGGCCAGAGCATCGCGATGGTCACCCACGACCCGATCGCGGCCAGCTTCGCCGACCGGGTGATCTTCCTCGCAGACGGCAAGCTCGTCGAGGATCGCACCCACATGGATGCGGCCGAGATCAGCACGTTCATGCTCGCCATGGAGGTGCCCGCATGAGCGGCACGCCGGCTTCGGTGCGCACCCCCGTGCGCGAGCACGTGCCGAGCGTCCTCGTCGCCGCACTCAGCGCGGCGTTCGGTGTCGGGCTGCTGCAGATCATCGGATTCATCTCGACCGCTATCAGCGAGGACGACGTCACCGGCAATAGCAACACCGTCACGGTGATGCTGCAGATCGTCGCCATCGTGTTCATCGTGATCGCGGTGTACGTGAGCGCCATCATCACCGCGAACACCTTCGCCACGATCATCGCGGGCCGTGCCAGGTCGATCGCGCTGCTTCGGCTGCTGGGATCGACGGCGGCCGCGCAGCGGCAGCAGGTCGCCACCGAGGGACTATTCGTCGGAGTCGTCGGCACCGTGATCGGTTCACTGGTCGGTACGGCGACCGCGTTCGGCGTCGCCCGCGTGTCCGTCGCGCTCAACATCGTTCCCGACAACTCGTACACCTACTGGGATCCGGTGCTCATCCTTCCGACCATCGGCGTGATCCTCACCACCTGGACCGCGTCCTGGGTCGGATCGCGTCGCGTGCTCAGCGTGACGCCTCTGCAGGCGCTCGGCGGCTCCGAGGAGTTGAGCCTCGAGGAGGTCGCACAGAGGCCCGGCCGGTACGTGCTCGCGCTCGTCATGGTGATCGTCGGCGCCGTGTTCCTGCTGCTCGGGCTCGTGGTGGGACTCGCGAACCCGATAGGCGTTCTCGTCGGACTGCTGGGCGGCATCCTGTCGTTCACCGGCGTCGTGTTCGCGGCAGATCGCATCATGCCTCCGGCGCTGCGCCTGGTCGGCCGACTTCTCGGCAAGTCCGCTCCCGCCCGGCTCGCCGCTGAGAACGCGTTGCGCCACCCGCAGCGCAGTTCGCGCGCGACCATCGGCCTGGTCATCGGCGTCACCCTGCTGATGACCTTCGGCGTCGCGATGGCGACGTGGCAGCAGATCATCCTCGCGGCGCAGGCGCAGCAGCCCGAGCTCTATGAGGGCATCGAGCAGATGCTGAACGCGGTGCTCGCGATCTTCTCGATCCTCATTGGATTCAGCGGGGTGATCGCGGCCGTCGGGCTCGTGAACAACCTCTCGCTCAGCGTGCTGCAGCGCATCCGTGAACTGGGCCTGCTGCGTGCCCTCGGGTTCTCGGTGCAGCAGTTGCGGCGGATGATCCTCTCTGAGAGCGCGCAGCTCGTCGTGACCGCCGTCGTACTCGGAATCGTGCTCGGCAGCTTCTATGGCTGGGTCGGCGCACAGTCGATGCTGGGCTCCATCAACGGCGCTCCCGGTTTCGTGCTGCCCGCGGTGCCGTGGATCACTCTCGCCGTCGTCGTCGTCGGGGGAGCGCTCCTGACTGCGGTGGCGAGCTGGGCACCGACTCGCCGGGCGACCCGGGTGTCGCCGATCACCGCGCTCTCGGTGGAGTGAGGTGCGCGGACGTCAGCCGATGTCGCGCAACGCGGCCCGGATGACGACCGCGTCGGGGAGGTACGTCTCGTTCGCCCAGCGCTGGATCGAGCCGTCGTCGTAGATCACCCGCACCCACAGATAGCCGTTCTGGATCGAGGACTCGAGAACGGTGAAGGGGGCGGAATCGCCGAGCTCGGTCTGGATGCGCTCCAGCTCTGTGGGGTCGGTGTCGCCGGCGTTCTCCGGGTCGAGCAGGGGTTCGACCACCGGCATCGGGTCGTACAGCGCCAGCATCATCGAGCTGGTCGCAGAGAATGTGATGCCGTCCCATCCGCCGGTGACGACGTACGCGCCCCAGGTAACGCCGCCGGAGGTCTCGAACCCTTCGGCCGTCGCCCAATCCCACCCGGTGATTTCGGGCCCCCCGCACTGCGGGGGGTACGACTCGGCGATCGCGCCGAGGCACAACTGCGGCGGGGCGTCGCCCACCTGGATGACGGTGCCCTGGCCTTGCACCTCGCCCGGTGCCGCGATGACGTCGTCCACACCGGGGATCGACGGGGTCGTGTTCTGGGGCTGGTCGGCGGGGCCGCTGGCACATCCGGCGAGCAGCAGGGCGGACACGACGACAGGCAGGACAAAACGCATGCTCACAGTCTTGCGAACCGTGAGGTGGGGAGGCCACCCAACGTTCGCAACCTTTCCGGCGTCAGTGCAGTGCTACCCTGATGCCGTGCGTTTCGGCCTGCTCCTTCTTAGCTGCCGCGACGAGGTCTAGTTCAACGGCCTCCCTCGTCGCGGAGTTCGTCGTCGGCTGTTTCCGATGAACAAGCACAGGAAGCCCAGACCATGAAGAACACGCAGAAGCCCAGCGGTTTGCCGATCCACCGCTACAAGCCGTACTCGCAGCAGTTCGCTGTTGACCTGCCCGATCGCACCTGGCCCGCGAAGGTCATCGACCGCGCGCCGATGTGGTGTGCGGTGGATTTGCGGGATGGTAATCAGGCGTTGATTGATC
>JBDTQN010000246.1:0-4102 GCA_039932215.1 Pseudolysinimonas sp.
ACACGTACGCGATCTCGAGCCGCGTCTTCTTCTCGTGGCTGCGCCAGGGGAACGTGATCGCCCGCCGGCGGAACAGCAGCCGGTCGAGCAGGAACGGCGTCAGCACCGCCAGCCCCAGCACCAGCCCGATGCGCACGAACGACGGCCACGACACGTCTGCCTCGACAGACGTGGTGCTGACGATGCCGATCCCGATGCCGATGAGCGACAGATCGAGACCCAGTTCCCGATCGATCAGGATGCCGGCGAGCAGGCTGGCGACAAGAAGGCCGAGTCCCAGCGGCACGAGTTCGGGGAACGTCGGGCGCAGCCCGAACAGCACGAAGGCAGAGAGCGAGACCCCCGCAGCGGGCAGCAGCTTCACGGGATGTCCGTTCACCGGGCCCGGTTCGGTGTCACGTGCAGGCTCTTGGCGACCATGGTGCCGGCGATCGTGAACGACGCACCCCCGCCGACCGGGTCGAGCAGTTCGATCGGCACCGCGTAGTCGCCGGCGAGGGCGTAGACCGGGCGAGGTCCGCGCACCGAGCACAGCAACTGTTGGTACGGCCACACTGTTCCGTCGGGCTGGCACGAGTCGGGCACCTGGAACGGCAGCGTGCCGGTGTTCATGATGCGGTAGCGCAGCGCGCTGGTCTGTTCGCCTCGCAGGGCCAGTTGGCCGTCACGGGGAACGAGCGCCCAGTTGCCGTAGGGCAGGCTCGCCTCCAGCACAGAGACCTGCCCGACCGTTCCGCCGAAGACGGTTCCCTGCTTGGTGACCAAGCCCTCCCAACTGGCGGACTGCAGGTCGAACGTCAGGTGGTTGATACCGCTGCTCATCGGGATGTCGAACGCGCAGTAGGTGACCGAGTCGATGCGGCGGTACTCCTCACCGCAGTACAGCTTGAGCGAAGTGCCGAACGCGTCGGGAGCGGTCAGGCGACCGTAGAAGCCGTGCATGCCGCTGGTCGGCGGCTCGATCTTGACCTTCACGTGGGTCAGCGGTCCGTTCGCCCCGAGGTGCGCCCAGGCCTGCGCCGGCGTGGAGATGTCGACCTGCGCACCCCAGTTCTCGACCGTCATGGTGACCTCGGGCCCGCCCTGCTCACCCGGGATCCAGGTGCGCGGACCCGGCTCGGCGGGAGCAACCGCGCTGCCCACGAGGAGCAGGCCGGCGATCACCCCCGCGAGCACGGTCACGTCAGATCGGTCTCGTCGCGCGCGACCTTCATACCCGACAGGTCGATCACGCCGGTCGCGGGCACGATGCCGCTGAGACGCTCGGGCGACAGCACGCGGGCGACCTCGTCTGCCGACATCAGCCCGGCGTCGACGACGAGCTCGGCGATCGACGCGTTGGTGGTCAGCGCAGTGTGCGCGAGCGTCGCCGACGCCGCGTAGCCGATGTACGGCGTCAGGGCGGTGACCACCCCGACGCTCGACTCGACCTGCATGGTGAGGCGCTCGAGGTTCGGCTCGATCCCGTCGATGCAGTTGACCCGCAGCGTGTGGCACGCGCTCGTCATCCACGCGATCGACTGCAGCAGGCTGTGCGCGATCACGGGCTCGAAGGCGTTCAGCTGCAGCTGGCCGGCCTCGGCCGCGGCGGTGACGGTGGCATCGGCCCCGATCACGCTGAAGGCGACCTGGTTCACGACCTCGGGAATGACCGGGTTCACCTTGCCGGGCATGATCGACGATCCGGCCTGGCGGGCGGGGAGGAAGATCTCGCCGAGACCCGCCTGCGGACCGGACGACAGCAGCCGCAGGTCGTTGCAGATCTTCGAGAGCTTGACCGCGGCGCGCTTCAGCGTGCCGGACAGGGTCATGAAGATGCCCGCGTCGGCGGTCGCCTCGATCAGGTCGGGTGCTGTCTCTTGCGGGATGCCGGTGACCTCTTCGAGGTGTTTGCGCACCGCCTCGGCGTAGCGCGGGTCGGCGGTGATGCCGGTTCCGATCGCGGTGGCGCCCATGTTGATCTCGTTGAGCCACTTGATGACCTCGGTGAGGCGGTCGTGGTCTTCTTGCAGGGTGTGGGCGAAGCCGGTGAACTCCTGGCCGAGCGTCATCGGCACGGCGTCCTGCAGCTGCGTGCGCCCGACCTTGAGGATCGACGCGAACTCGCGACCCTTCGCGGCGAACGCCTCGGTGAGCAGCGCGTGCTCCTCGAGCAGCCGGATCACGCCGAACACCATCGCGAGCTTGATCGCCGTCGGGTAGACATCGTTCGTCGACTGGCTACGGTTCACATCGTCGATCGGGTGCAGCTCGGAGTAGTCGCCGAACTCCTTGCCCATCACCTTGAGGCCGGCGTTGGCGATCACCTCGTTGGTGTTCATGTTCGTGCTGGTGCCGGCGCCACCCTGGATGACACCGACCACGAACTGGTCGTGCAACTCGCCCGCGACGATTCGCTCACAGACGTCGTCGATGATCTTCGCCTTGTCGGGATCGAGCACGCCGATCTCGAGGTTGGCGCGTGCCGAGGCCTGCTTCACCCGCGCAAGCGCGCGCACCAGGTCGGGGTAGTTGCTGATCGCCCGGCGCGTGATCGGAAAGTTGATCAGCGCCCGCGCCGTGTGCACACCCCAGTAGACGTCGGCCGGGATCTCCATCGATCCGAGCGAGTCGCTCTCGGTGCGGGTCGGGCCGCCGTGCGACAGCTGTTCGGGTGCCCCGTCGGGGCCGGTGGTGGTGACGTTCTCGTCGCCATGGATGAGCGATTCGGAGGTTGCTTGTGGCATCCCGAGTCTCCTTTGACTTGTGGTGTCACAAGCCTAACGGGGAGTGCAAGGCGGGAACGATGAGGAAGATCCCGAACAGCACGATGAACCCGCAGACCGCGAACAGCGCCACCGAGCCCAGGCGCCGCCCCCTCGATTCCGAATCCCCGACGCGCAGGGCGATCGAGAACACGGTGACGAGCAGGCATGCTGCGACCAGCGCCGCGACGACCACGGTGACGAAGGCCATCCAATCGATCGTCATCGGCGAGCGCCCGCCTTCTTCTTGCGCTTGGGGCGCACGAACGCGGTCGGCTGCGGCTGGTGGAAGTGCTTGGAGTCGATGCGATTGCGACGCGACACCAGGTAGATGGTGACGATCGCGACGACGGCGATGACGACATCCAGAATCACGCCCCACCAGATGGCGTTCGCGATGATGGCCATGAGCGCGGCGACCGCGCCCGAGGCGGGGATCGTGATGAGCCAGCCCAGGGCGATGCGGCCGGCGGTCTTCCAGCGCACCGACGCGCCCTTGCGCCCGATTCCCGTGCCGATGACCGATCCGGATGCCACCTGGGTCGTCGACAGCGCGAAACCCAGGTGCGAGGAGGCCAGGATCGTCGCGGTCGTCGACGCCTCGGCCGCGAAGCCCTGACCGGGCTCGATGCCGTCGGTGATGTCTTTGCCGAGGGTCTTGATGATGCGCCATCCACCGGAGTAGGTGCCGGCCGCGATCGCGATCGCACAGGCGACGATCACCCAGAACTGAGGACCCGAGTCGACCGGCTGCACGCCCGCCGCGATCAGGGTGAGGGTGATCACACCCATCGTCTTCTGGGCGTCGTTCGTACCGTGGGCGAGCGAGACCAGCGAGCTGGTGAACACCTGCCCGACCTTGAAGCCGTCGCGCTCGCGCTTCTTCGTGATGGCGTACGCGATCTTGGTCGCCAGGAACGACACCACGCCCGCGAGCAGCGGGGCCAGCAGGGCGGGCAGAAGGATCTTGGAGACGACGACCGCGCCGTCGATCGGGTCGAAGCTCCAGGCACCCACGACGGCCGCGCCGATCAGGCCGCCGAACAGCGCGTGGGACGAAGACGACGGCAGGCCCAGGAGCCAGGTGACGAGGTTCCAGACGATCGCGCCGATCAGGCCGGCGAGGATCAGCGTCGGCGTGATCTGCAGCCCGTCGTCGCCCTCGCGGATCAGGCCACCCGAAATGGTCTTGGCCACCTCGGTGCTGAGGAATGCGCCGACCAGATTGAGCACGGCGGCGATGCCGACGGCCGTTCGCGGCTTGAGGGCACCAGTCGCGATGGGGGTCGCCATCGCGTTGGCCGTGTCATGAAAGCCGTTGGTGAAATCGAAGACGAGGGCCAGTGCGATGACGAGCA
>JBDTQN010000247.1:0-4097 GCA_039932215.1 Pseudolysinimonas sp.
ATGGCCAGGATCAACGGGAAGTTGAACGGCGCGATGCCACCCACCACACCGACCGGCAGCCGCCGCGCGAACGACCAGCGGTTCTCGTTCGAGGTCAGCACGTCACCGTGCGGGAACGACGGCAGCGCCGATGCCTCGAAGCACTCGTTCGCCGCGATGTGCGTCTCGAGCTGCGCCTTCGGGGGGATCGCTCCGGTCTCGCGGACGATCCAGCCTTCGATCTCGGCGGCGTGCTCCTGCCAGAGCAGGCCGGCGCGGCGCAGCACGGCGGCGCGTTCCTCGGGGGCGGTCTTCGCCCACGACTTCTGCGCGGCGGCCGCGCGTGTCGCCGCACGGGCCACATCCTCGACGCTTGCCACGCCGACCGCGGCCAGCTCGGCGCCGGTCGCGGGCTCGGTCACCGGTGAGGTGCCGCCTGAACCTGCACGCCAGCCGTCGGTGTAGAGCGATTCGCTCCAGCGGGTGTCCTCGAGCAACGTCATAGTGTCCTCCTCGACTCGCGTCCCACGCTAGGTGAGCGGCCCAGGCGATGACAGCGACGCCGATCCGCATTGCACTGACAGACAGAGGGCGTGCGCACAACGGCAACCGGCCCGCGAGGCCGTCCGGCGATGCTGGAACCGACCATCGTCGTTCCATCGAGGAGAGCCCGCCATGTCCGAATCCGTTGCGCTGCTCGCGCGAGTGTCTGCCCCCGAAGGTTCCGGACGCGAGATCCACGACCCCGCGACCGGCGAGGTGATCGGCCGGGCACCCGAGCAGACCACCGCCGATCTGGACGCGGCCATCGCGGCGGCTCGGGCGGCCCAACCCGGCTGGGAGGCGCTCGGCCACGCGAAGCGCAGCGGCATCCTGAATGCGATCGCCGACCGCCTCGAGGCGAACGCCGAAGAGCTCGCCCGACTGCTGTCGCGTGAGCAGGGCAAGCCGCTCAACGGCCCCAACGCCCGATTCGAGGTCGGGGCGTGCTCGGCGTGGCTGCGCGCGACCGCGGCCACCGCGCTCGAGACCGAGGTCATCGTCGACGACGGCGAAACCCACGCCGAGCTGGTCTACAAGCCGATCGGCGTGGTCGGCGCGATCGGCCCGTGGAACTGGCCATTGATGATCGGCATCTGGCAGATCGCGCCGGCGCTGCGGATGGGTAACACGGTCGTCGTGAAGCCGTCGGAGTTCACGCCGCTCAGCGTGCTCGCGATGGTGTCGCTGATGAACGAGGAGCTTCCTGCCGGAGTGCTCACTGTGGTCTCGGGCGGTCGTGAGATCGGTGCCGGCCTCGCCGCCCACCCCGACATCGACAAGGTGATGTTCACCGGCTCGACCGCCACCGGCCGCAAGATCATCGAAAGCTCGGCAGGCAACCTCGCCCGCCTCACGCTCGAGCTCGGGGGCAACGATGCGGGCATCGTGCTCCCCGGCAGCGACCCGGCCGCGATCGCCGAGGGACTGTTCTGGGGGGCGTTCATCAACACCGGACAGACCTGCGCCGCCCTCAAGCGGCTCTACGTGCACGACTCGATCTACGACGCCGTCGTCGACGCGCTCGCCGCGGTCAGCAAGAACATGCCGATGGGCAACGGTCTCGACGAGAACAACGTGCTCGGCCCGGTGCAGAACAAGAAGCAGTTCGACATCGTCGCCGGCCTCGTCGAAGACGCGAAGAAGGCCGGCGGCAGGGTCGTCACGGGCGGCGCGCCGGCGACCGAGCTCGGCGACCTGTTCTACCCGATCACGATCGTCGCCGACCTGCACGACGGCGACCGGCTGGTCGACGAAGAGCAGTTCGGTCCCGCGCTCCCCGTGATCAGGTACACGGATGTCGAGGACGCCATCGCGAGCGCCAACGGTCTGGAGGCCGGACTCGGTGCGTCGGTGTGGGGCCCGGACCGCGATGCGGCCCGCGCCGTCGCGGCACGCATCGCCGCCGGCACCGTGTGGATCAACAGCCACGGCGGCGTGCACCCGATGATCCCGTTCGGCGGGGTCAAGGGCTCGGGCTACGGCCTCGAGTTCGGTGTCGAGGGGCTGAAGTCGCTCGCGGTGCCGCAGGTCATCAACGGCTGAAGAACGCGCCCAGCTCGTCGGTCGCGCCGAGCGGCAGCACGTGGGCCACGTAGTGATCCGGCCGTACGACCACGATCGCGCCGTCGCGTGAAATACCGCGGGTGTCGAAGATGTCATCGCCAGGGAGCGCTGCGTATACGTTCTCCCAGTCGGCGAGCTCGAACGGACCCACGGCTGGCTTGAACACGTCGGGCACGGTGATGATGTCGACCTCGGTGTGGGGCTGCTGGTAGATGACCTTCACGTCGAACCGCGCGTTGTCCCAGGCGCCGATGTCGCCGGCCGATCCTGCGTGGTCGGCGAACACGTAGATGCGCCAGCGGCCATCGGCCCGCGCCTGGTGTCCCAGGTGCAGATCGTTGGCGTCGCACACGCGCACGACGCGTGCCGACTTGAACCGCTTTCCGATTGGGAAGCCGGTGGCGAGCTGCTGATGGGTCGACTCGCCGACGATGAGCGACGGGCTGTACTCGGTCATGAACCCGGCCGGGAACTCGGCTGTGCGCACGTAGAAGTCTTCGAGCGTGGTCGGGTCGGGCAGATCTTCGGGACGGGCGGCCATCAGCGCCGACCACTCTTTGTCGAAGTCGATGAGGTTCTGCGCGACGACCTGCCGCTCAGCGGAATAGGTCGAGAGCAGGGCCTCGGGTGCGCGGCCGTCGAGCACGTGCCCCAGCTTCCAGCCCAGGTTCCAGCCGTCTTGCATCGACACGTTCATGCCCTGGCCAGCCTTGGCGCTGTGCGTGTGGCAGGCGTCGCCGGCGATGAACACGCGGGGAGTGCGGGTGCCGAGTTCAGAGGGCAGAACGTCGTCGAACCGGTCGGTCAGGCGGTGGCCGACCTCATAGACGCTGTGCCAGGCGACGTCTTTCACCTCCACGGTGTACGGATGCATGATCTGGTTCGCCTGCTCGATGACCTGGTCGATCGTGGTCTTGCGCACCTCCGGCCCCGCTTCGCCGAGGTCGACGTACATGCGGAACAGGTGGCCGCCCTCACGGGGGATCAGCAGGATGCTGCCCGACTCGGACTGAATAGCGCACTTGGTGCGGATGTCGGGAAAGTCGGTCACGGCCAGCACGTCCATGACCCCCCAGGCATGGTTCGCCTGGTCGCCATCGAGGCTGCACCCGATGGATGCCCGGACCTTGCTGCGCGCGCCATCCGCGCCGACGACGTACTTGGCGCGCACGACGCGCGTGAGCCCGTCGCCCTCGCCCATCGTGCTGGCGAGTGTCACGTGCACGGGGTAGTCGGCGTCGTCGGTCACCTCGAGCGAGACGAACTCCCACCCGTAGTCGGGAGTCATACGCGTAGGCGAGTTGCGCATCCACTCGCCGAAGTAGTCGAGCACTCTCGCCTGGTTCACCAGCAGGTGCGGGAACTCGCTGACGCCGGTTTCGTCGTCGAGGGCGCGCGCGGTGCGGATGATGCGCGACCGGTCGGCGGGGTCCGGCTTCCAGAACGCCATTTCGGTGATGCGGTAGGCCTCGGCCGTGATGCGCTGGGCGAACCCGAACGCCTGGAACGTCTCGACGCTGCGGGCCTGGATGCCGTCGGCCTGCCCGATCTCGAGCCGCCCCCGTCGCCGGTCGATGATGCGCGTGGAGACGGAGGGGAACTGTGCCAGCTGAGCCGCGGCGACCATCCCGGCGGGACCGGTGCCGACGATCAGCACATCCATGTGCTCGGGCAGTTCGTCCGGTCGATCGATGCCGACTCCGGCGGCCGGCTCGACCCGTGGATCGCCCGAGACGTACCCCTGATGGTGGAACTGGATCACAGATTGCTCCCGAGCTTGAACCCGTGGTCGGTGTCGCCCTTGCGCGTGTACGAGAAGCCGTCCGCGCCGATCGTCACCTCGAGTTCGCTCGGCGCATCTCGCTCGATGACGGGCATCGGCTGCCCGTCGAGGTCGAGCACCAGCGAGGCGTCGGTGTACCAGCTGGGCACCACCGGGTTGCCCCACCAGTCACGGCGCTGGTTGTCGTGCACGTCCCAGGTGACCACCGGGTTGTCCGGGTCTCCCGTGT
>JBDTQN010000248.1:0-4096 GCA_039932215.1 Pseudolysinimonas sp.
GAACGCCGAGCAGAGCAGCGGCGATCATCTTCTTGGGGGTGCGCTCGGAGTAGTCGCGGGGCTCGAGGGAGTGGACCATGCCACCACCGCGGTGCTGGGGCGCACGGATCGAACCCTGACGAGCGCGGCCGGTGCCCTTCTGCTTGAACGGCTTGCGACCGGCACCGGAGACCTCGCCGCGACCCTTGGTCTTGTGCGTGCCCTGGCGCGCGGCCGCGAGCTGCGCGGTCACTACCTGGTGGATCAGGGGGACGTTGGTCTGCACATCGAAGATGGCGCCGGGCAGGTCGACCGAACCGGTCTTCTTGCCCTTCGCGTCGACGACGTCGAGTGTCGTAGCCATGGTTACTTGGCTCCCTTCACCGCGTTGCGGACGAAGACGATGCGGCCGCGAGCGCCGGGAACGGCGCCCTTGACCAGGATGATGTTCTTCTCGAGGTCGACCGAGTGCACCTTGAGGCCCTGCACGGTGACGCGCTCGCCACCCATGCGGCCCGCCATGCGCATGCCCTTGAAGACACGGCTGGGGGTCGAGGATGCACCGATCGAGCCGGGCTTGCGGTGGTTACGGTGCGAACCGTGGCTGGAGGAGACGCCCTTGAAGTTGTGGCGCTTCATGACGCCGGCGAAGCCCTTGCCCTTGGAGGTGCCCACGACATCCACCAGCTGGCCCGCCTCGAAGATGTCGACCGCCAGCTCTTGGCCGAGCGTGTACTCGGCGGCGTCGGCGGTGCGCACCTCGGTGAGGTGACGGCGCGGCGTGACGCCGGCCTTGTCGAAGTGGCCGGAGGCCGGCTTGTTCACCTTGCGGGGGTCGATCTGGCCGTACGCGATCTGGACGGCGACGTAGCCGTCGACCTCGACAGAGCGCAGCTGGGTCACAACGTTCGGCGTGGCCTGGACGACGGTCACCGGGATGAGCTTGTTGTTCTCGTCCCAGACCTGCGTCATGCCGAGCTTGGTGCCCAGCAGACCCTTGGTGGTCTTGAGTGCAGACATGCGGGATCCCCTACAGCTTGATTTCGATGTTGACGTCGGCGGGCAGGTCGAGACGCATGAGCGAGTCGACGGCCTTCGGCGTCGGGTCGATGATGTCGATGAGACGTTTGTGGGTGCGCTTCTCGAAGTGCTCGCGGCTGTCCTTGTACTTGTGAGGACTGCGGATGACGACCACCACGTTCTTCTCGGTGGGCAGCGGGACCGGGCCGACGACGGTCGCACCCGCGCGGGTCACCGTGTCGACGATCTTGCGCGCCGAGGCGTCGAGACCGGCGTGGTCGTACGACTTGAGCCGGATGCGGATCTTCTGTCCCGCCATGTGCGTTCTCTCTTCTTTCGTCTCGTGCTTCATCACTGGGATGGAGCACACGCGCAACACTGCTGTTCGCGCACCGCTGTTCTTCTGTCAATCCGTCTGTGCACACGGCACAGGCCCGTTCGCACGGGGTGGATTCGAGTGAAACGTGTTCTGCTGACCGCGGCCCAGCCGCATCTCGCATGGCGAGGGGCTGTGCACTGCCTGTCAGTGACTCACGCACGCGAGCGCGCGCAAGGTGTTGAACTAGAAGAGTTTGCCACACCGTCGCATTTGCTGCAACCCGGGCGTGTCGCGCTACGGCGTGTCGCGTCGCTCGGCGTCAGTGGGCCGTGATGACCCGGTGCACCAAAGGCACGCCCGGGCGGTAGGCGAGGTGCGTGTAGGTCGGCGCATCGAGCACCACGAGGTCGGCGCGCGCCCCCACCCCGAGGTGGCCGATGTCGGTGCGGCGCAGGGCGGCGGCACCGCCTGCCGTTGCGGCGTGCACCGCCTCCGCGGGGGTCATGCCCATCTCGCGAACCGCGAGAGCGATGCACAGCGGCATCGAGGTCGTGTAGCTCGAACCGGGGTTGCAGTCGCAGGCCAGCGCCACGGCGAGCGCCGCGTCGAGCAGGCGCCGGGCGTCGGGGTAGGGCTGGCGGGTCGAGAACTCGACGCCCGGCAGCAAGGTGGCGACCGTCGACGACGCGGCGAGCGCCTCGACGTCGGCGTCGGTCAGAAAGGTGCAGTGGTCGATGGATGCGGCGTCCAGCTCGATCCCGAGCGCGATCGCCTGCGGCGACGGTCCCAGCTGGGCGGCATGCAGACGCGACCCGAGGCCGGCGGCCCGCCCGGCATCCAGGATGCGGCGGGTCTCGTCGACCGTGAACGCGCCCGTCTCGCAGAACACATCGATCCAGCGCGCGTGGGGGGCGCATGCGTCGAGCATCGGGCCGCACACGAGGTCGACGTAGGCGTCGCGGTCGTCGGCGAATTCGGCGGGGACCACGTGCGCGCCGAGGAACGTGACCTCGTCGGTGAGGGTCGCCGCCAGCGCCAGCGCACGTTCCTCATCGGCGACGGTGAGCCCGTAGCCCGACTTGATCTCGAGCGTCGTCGTGCCCTGGGCGCGCGCCTCGGCGACGAGGCGTTGCGCGTTGGCGAGGAGGGCGTCATCCGAGGCTTCGCGGGTGAGGCGAACGGTGCGCCTGATGCCGCCCGCCTCGTAGGCCTGCCCCGACATCCGGGCCTCGAATTCGTCGGCGCGATCGCCCGCGAACATCAGGTGGCTGTGGCTGTCGACGAACCCGGGGATGACGCAGCGGCCCTCGACGTCGAGCGCCTCGTCGGCGACCGGCGCGTCGGCGGCGTCACCCACCCAGGCGACCACCCCCTCTTCGATCACCACGGCGGCGGCGGTGCGCTCGGGGCGCTCGGCGTCGTGGGTGACCAGCAGCCCGATACCGGTGACGAGCAGGGATGTCACGCCCGGTCCTCGATGAGCTCGACCCGGCCGCGCACCGCTTCGAGGACGCAGAGCGCGGTCAGGCGCACGGTGCGGCCGTCGGGGGTGTCGGCCGCGGCATCCACCTCGGTCAGGTCGATCGAGATCACGTCGGGGTGCAGGCCGGCGAGCCGGGCGGCGGTGCGCAGTTCGACGGCGCTGATGCCACCCGGCACGGACGCCGGACAGCCGGGCGCGACCGAGCGGTCGCAGACGTCGACGTCGAGGTCGACGTGCACCTTGCGGTTGCCGCTTCCCGCTCGTTCGAGCGCCTCGGCCATGACGTCGTCGATCGGCCGGCGGCGCAGCTCGTCGCGGAGCACGACGGTGATGCCGAGGTCGGCCGCGCGCTTCGCATACTCGCGCGAATTCGCGAGCGGCTCGATGCCGATCTGCACGACCGCGGTCCCCTCGAGCCCGGCTTCGATTAGCTGGCGCACGGGCGATCCGTTCGAGACGCCGTCGCGCAGGTCGTGGTGGGCGTCGAGGGTGACCAGGCCGGTCGCGCGGCGGCCCAGCGCCACGGGGACGGTCGCCGAATTGTCGCCGCCGACCGCGATCAGCAACTCGGCCTCCACAGCCGCGACCCATGCGGTCGCGTCCACCTCATCGGGGTTCTCGGCGTCTCCCGCGTCGACCACACGCAACCCTGAGGTATGCAGCGAATACCGCCTCAACGCCTCCCGCACCGCGGCCGGAGTGAGGTGCGCCTGAGTGGGCGACAGCGACCGCAAGTGGGTCGGGATGCCGGCGAGAGCGATGTCGGCACGCTCACCCGGGACGGCGGCCGGCCACGATCCCGCGCGAGGCCACAGGGGATCGTTCGGCAGGTCGGCGGGCATGGCTCAACCCTCGCGCATGGGAACGCGCACGTCGAGCCGCTCGGCGACCTCGATCGCCTCGTCGTATCCGGCGTCGACGTGCCGGATGACGCCCATCCCCGGATCGTTGCGCAGCACGCGCGCGATCTTCTCGCCGGCGAGCGCTGTGCCGTCCGCCACGGTCACCTGCCCGGCGTGGATCGAGCGACCGATGCCGACGCCGCCGCCGTGGTGAATGCTCACCCAGGTCGCCCCAGATGCGGTGTTGATCAGCGCGTTCAGCAGCGGCCAGTCCGCGATGGCGTCCGAGCCATCCTTCATCGACTCGGTCTCGCGATAGGGGCTCGCCACCGAGCCCGAGTCGAGGTGATCGCGACCGATGACGAGCGGGGCGCTGATCTCGCCGGAGGCGACCATGTCGTTGAAGCGCAGGCCCGCGACGTCGCGCTCGCCGTAGCCGAGCCAGCAGATGCG
>JBDTQN010000249.1:0-4086 GCA_039932215.1 Pseudolysinimonas sp.
GAGTGGTGCCGCAGCATCCACCGACCATTCCGAGGCCGAACTCCTTCACGAACTGCTCGTGGGCGGTCGCCAGCTCGTCGGGCGTCAGCGGGTAACTTGCGCCGTTCGGGCCGAGCACCGGTAGCCCGGCGTTCGGCATGCACATCACCGGGATGTGGGCGAACTTCGACAAGTGACGCAGGTGCTCGCTCATCTCGGCGGGGCCGGTGGCGCAGTTCAGGCCGATCATGTCGATGCCCATCGGCTCGAGCGTGGTCAGAGCGGCCGCGATTTCGCTCCCCATGAGCATGGTGCCGGTGGTCTCGACGGTCACCTCGACGAAGATCGGCAGCCGGATGCCGGTCTCGACGATCGCCTGCTTGCAGCCGTTGACGGCCGACTTGGTCTGCAACAGGTCCTGTGAGGTCTCGACCAGCAGCGCGTCGGACCCGCCCAGGATGAGGCCCTTTGCCTGCTCCGCGAAGGTCGCCTTCAGGTGGGCGTAGGTGGTGTGCCCGAGGCTGGGGAGCTTGGTGCCGGGGCCGATCGATCCGAGCACCCAGCGCATCCGGCCGTCGTCGGCCTCGAACTTCTCGACGGTGCGCCGCGCGATCTCGGCGCCCGCGCGCGCGAGCTCTTCGATGCGGTCCTCGATGCCGTAGTCGCTGAGGTTCGACCAGTTCGCGCCGAATGTGTTCGTCTCGATCGCGTCGATGCCGGTCTCGAGGTACGTGGAGTGGATCGTCTCGAGGATGTCGGGCCGCGTGACGTTGAGGATCTCGTTGCAGCCCTCGAGGTGCTGGAAGTCTTCGAGCGGCGGATTGACCTCTTGCAGCATGGTGCCCATCGCCCCGTCCGCGATCACCACGCGTTCCTTCAGCGCCGCCATGAGCGCCTCGGAGCGCGCCGGTCGCACCGCGCGCGAGACGTCGAGAGAGGCGGGCGCTGCGGGGGAGACGTCGGTCGGCACCGGCCCAGCTTAATCGGGGTTGGCACCCAGCCGCCGGACGTAGCCTGCCCACATGCGCCTGGCGATCACCGAAAGCGGCACCGGCCGGCGCACGGCTGTGCTCATTCACGGGATCATGTCGGATTCGCGCGCCTGGCACCGGGTGACGGCGGAGCTCGAGCAGCGTGGGTTCCGGGTACTCGCGGTCGATCTGGCCGGGCACGGTCGAAGCCCGCGAGCGCTGCGCTATTCGCCGAGGGCGTGGGCGGATGACGTGGTCGAGACCCTGCAGCCCCTGCTCAGCGCGCCTCCCGACCTCGTCATGGGGCATTCCCTCGGCGGTCTGATCGCCTCGCTCGTCGCCGATCGCCTGTCGCCGCGCACGGCGATCTACATCGACCCCGCGTTTGCATTTCCAGGCGGTCCGCGTGGCGCCGTCTTCAAGCTGATGTTCGCCCTGGCCCCGCGTCCGCGCCGCTCGATCCTCGTCCGGATGAATCCGAAGTGGGATGTCGCCGACGTCGAGATCGAACTCGCCGGCCTGCGCGACTGGGACCGTCGCACGCTGCTCGGTTTCGCCGACAGTCGGCCGTTGGTGCCACCGGCGACCCTTGTGGCGCCCTCGCTCGTCGTGCTAGCAGAACGCAGCCTCCTGATCACCGCCCCGGTGGCCGCCGCGTTGCGCAAACTCGGGATGACGGTCGAGACCGTGCCGGGCACCGGTCACGCGGTCTTCCGCGACGACCACGCCCGTTTCGCGCGCCTCATCGGTCGCTGGCTGGATCGCACGCTCCCCGCCGTCGTCTGAGGGGGAGAATAGGACGATGCCGACACCTCACGGACGCGCCGCGATCCCCGTCCTGGTGGTCGGCGGGTTGGTCGCTGCCGCAGCCGGCGCCGTCGCGATCATCGACCGCGTCACTGCAGCCCGCCGCGACCGCACCCCCGCGGCGCCCGGCACGCCCCAGCTCGACGCCCGCCTGCCGATCGCGCTGTGGCCGAGCGACGGTTCCGAGCCAATGGTCGAGCACGCGCCGCGCGGCTGGAACGAGATGCTGGCCGCGCTGTACCACCGCGACACGGTCGTCGACGACGCCGGGCGCGCTCGCGCCGTGGCCATCGCGCACCTCGCGCGTCGCGAGCAGGACGCCCGCCGTGAGGTCGCACTCGAGGCGCATGTACTCCGCGGGTCCTACGAGCCGGCCCTGATCGCCGCGGCGTGGTTGCATCCGGTCGACCGCGGGGTGAGGCTCGACGACCTCGCCACGTTCGGCCTGACCGACGCGGCCCTGGCCACGTTGCGCGCCGCAGCGCAGCTCGATGCCGACCCTGACCTCGAGGCCGTCTGGCGCCGCGAGTTCGGCATCGACGTGGTGCGGCCTCAGGTCACCGCCCAGATCATCGCCGAGACGCCTCCCGATCGGCTGGGGATGCTGTGGGCGCTTCTCCTCGGGCTGGCTGCTGAGCGCGTGATCACCCGTCAGGCACTCCCGAATACGTCTCGCGGCTGACGACTCGCTCCCGTTCGCCGATCAGGCTCGGAGGGTGCCGTTCACCCCCAGCCACATCGCCGCCGCGTTGCCTCTTCTGCGGACTCCGCTGCCCGTGGCGCCGCTGGTCATCGGCACCATGGCGCCCGACGTGCCGTACTTCCTCCCGCTCCGCATCCCTCGCGATCTCACGCACTCCCTCCTCGGCGTGCCGACGGTCGACCTCGCCCTCACGGTCGTGCTCGTGCTGCTCTGGTACGCGGTGCTGCGGCCGCCGGTCGTCGACCTGCTGCCCGCGGTGGTGCGCGAACGGATGGCGCCACGTGGTGCGGCGGGATGGCGTCCGGCGGGGCAGAGGTGGCTGCCGGCGATCTGTCTTGCTGTTCTCGCGGCCCTGGTCGGCATCCTGACCCACCTGGCGTGGGATGCCTTCACCCACGAGAACTCGCCCCTGGTGCGCGCCGTACCGCTGTTGCACACCGAACTCGGGCCGTTGCAGGTGTCGAGCTGGCTGCAGCATGCGAGCACCATCGGGGGACTCGTCGCCCTTGCGCTGTGGGCGCGGTCGTGGATGCGTCGCACCCCTCGCGTGCCCGTGCCATCGCCGACCGCGCCGGGCACCCGTGCCGCCGCGTGGGCCGCCGTCACCGCGGCATTCGGTCTTGCGGGCTTCGCGGTGCTGCTAGCGGGGATGTCCGTCGGAATCGCGCCGCTGGACCCGAGCAGGCTCTTCGTCGGCGTCACCGTCGCCGGGGGAGCAGCAGGCTTTCTCGGGGTGCTGATCTGCGTGATGTGGTGGCTACACCGCGCCGTGTTACACCGCGCCCTGTTACACCGCGCCCTGTTACACCGAGCCCTGTTACACCGAGCGGAGCACCGCGACGACCTTGCCGAGCACCTCGGCGTCGTCGCCCAGGATCGGCTCGAACGCTGAGTTGCGCGGCAGCAGCCAGGTGTGGCCGTCGCGCTGGCGGAAGACCTTGACGGTCGCCTCGCCATCGAGCATCGCGGCAACGATCTCGCCGTTGTCGGCGTTCTTCTGTTGGCGCACGACGACCCAGTCGCCGTCGCAGATGGCGGCGTCGATCATCGACTCGCCGACCACCTTGAGCATGAATAGGTCGCCCTTGCCCACCAACTGCCGGGGAAGTGGGAACACCTCGTCGACCTGCTGATCGGCGGTGATCGGCACGCCTGCGGCGATGCGGCCCACCAGCGGGACCATCGCGGCATCTTGCACCTGGGGGCCGGCGTCGGCGTTCTCACCCGAGGACGAAGGGAGCTCGATGAGCACCTCGAGAGCGCGCGGGCGGTTCGGGTCACGGCGGAGGTAGCCACTCAGCTCGAGTTGGTTGAGCTGGTGGGTGACGCTCGAGAGCGATGACAGGCCGACGGCGTCGCCGATCTCGCGCATGCTCGGCGGGTAGCCGCGGCTCGACACGGAGCGCTGGATCATCTCGAGGATCGCCAGTTGCTTCTCGCTCAGGCTGGTGCGCCGTCGCGTGCCGCCACTCTCGTCAAGTGCCGTCATGGTCTGCCTCCAATGTCGGTGGTCGGTGATCGAATCGTGCCGACGATCGAAACTGTATCCATTTCTGGGCGTCGCGGCAAACATCTGTTCGAGTGTGTCGCGGTATTCAGGCACAAAATGGTGGTTCGGGGTTGAAC
>JBDTQN010000250.1:0-4036 GCA_039932215.1 Pseudolysinimonas sp.
AAGAAGGACCTCGGACGCATCGCGGCCGCCGACTCCGTCGCCGTCATCGGCCTCGGGCGCTTCGGTCGCGCGCTCGCACTTGAGTTGATGGCTGGCGGGACGGAGGTTCTCGGCATCGACGGGTCCGAAGACATCGTGCAGAGCCTCAACGGCCAGCTGACCCACGTGGTGATGGCCGATGCGACGCAGGAGGACACCCTGCGCCAGCTCTCGGTGCCCGAATTCGATCGCGTCGTCGTGGCGATCGGAAGCGACATCCAGTCCAGCATTCTGACGACGTCGCTGCTGCTCCGCCTCGGCGTTAACCAACTCTGGGCGAAGGCCGTCAACGACGCGCACGGGCTCATCCTCGAGCAGCTCGGGGTGCCACACGTCGTGTATCCAGAGAAGGACATGGGGCGTCGGGTCGCGCATCTCGTGCGCGGCGCCATGCAGGACTACCTCGACATCGGCGACGACTTCGCCCTGGTGAAGGCGAACCCGCCGACCCGTTTCACCGGGGCGCCGCTCGGCGAGCTGGCGATCCGCACGCGCTACGGCGTCACCATCACGGCCGTGCACAAGCCGGGCAAGCCGTGGGCGTACACGACCGCCGAGACCGTGCTGGAACCCGACGACGTCATCCTGATCACCGGTTCAACGGCCAAGACAGAGGCGTTCAGCCAGATGCGATAGATCGAGCGGAGATTCAGCCTCGGTAGCTCTGGCGTGTCAGGCGCGACGCAGCCTATTCTGACGCGATGGCGGAGCGCGAAGCTGACGATGCAGATCTCGACACCACCGACCTCCGGCTTCCGGATGGCAGCACACTCACCGAGGAACTCGCAGCTCAGATCGGTCAGCAGATGATCGATCACGAGGTTCAGGCGAAGCAGCTTCGCCGAGCCGGCTAGACAGACCCCGGCTCAGCCGGCCGCGCACTCGTCGCGCGGTGATGTAGGCGGCCCTCGCCGGCATCCCGACTGCGAGGGCAAGAGCGCCCGAGACCGACCGGTCCGCAGCGCCGAAGGCGCGTCGGCGCTCCCACGCCAGTCGCAGCCGCCCACCAAACTGAACGGGGGCGTCGCGCGCGGGCAGCGCGCCGGATCGTCGGGCCGCGATGAGCTCGCCGAGGGTCTCGATGAGGTCATCCTGATCCCTGCCGTGCAGGTAGTTGTCGGCGAGCCAGTCCGCTCGCGGCATCCGGAACTCACGACCGATCACGGCCGCCTCGCCGGCGAGCAGCCCGCTGTCGACGAACACCGGGTTGATGAGCTCGTCCGAAACGCCGAACGTGTCGAGGGCGATCACCGGCACACCCCGGACGATCGCCTCGACGGCGGCCGTCGAACTGATCGTCACCAACCCGGCGGCGGTGTTGAGCGCCGTGCTCATCGGCTGGCTCGAGACGACCAGGTTCTCGGGCACCCGACCAAGCTGCTGCAACAACTCGGGGTACCCGATGTCTTCGTCGTGGGTCTGGCGTTCGCCCTTCACCGCGCGCACTTTCAGCACGACCCGGCGGTCCGGCTCGGCCAGCGCCGCATCGCGCAGGAGGCGCGCCACCCGGAGTCGGTCGACCGGGTCTCGCGGCACGATCGCCTGCGCGGCGAACACGAGGTCTCCGCCGCCGCCGGCAGCCGGTTGATCGTGTTCGACAAATGGCAGCGTGGCCAGCGAGAACCGCTGGCTCCAGCCGTTCTGGACCGCCAGGAACGAGAAGTCGCGAATCTCGCGCCGCGAATGCAGAACGAACAGGTCGGCTTGCCGCCGAAACATGAGCGCCTTGCGCGTGGCCGGGATGGAGATCCCCGGAAGCCCGCTGACCAGCACGGCCCCAGGCGCGGCATCGGCGGCGACGCGCAGCAGCACCCGCGCGACCGGACCGCGCGTGGCGACGAGCACCACGTCGGGGTCGATCAGCCGCAGACGGTCGGGCAGATCGGTCAACCCGAGCCGGGCCACGCACTCCGGGTCGATTCCGCTCACCGACAGTGCCGCCGAGCGCTGGCTGGCGCTGGGCATGACGGGCGTCTCGACCACCACGAGCTCGCGATCCCACTCGACCGGCAAGGCGGCGAGCAGCGAGGCGGCCCACTTCAGGTACGAGTCCGAGTCGGCGATCGCCAGCACTCTCATTCGCGCACCGTCATACCGTGGCCCGGCGGAGCTTCGCGCGCGGGGCGAGCTCACCCGGGAAGACCTGCTTGACCCCATCGCCCATCGCGGTCTCGATGATCCGGATGTCGCGGATCAGGTGGCGCAGACCTTCCGGCTCGAGGGATGCGGCGTGGTCGGATCCCCACATCGTGCGGTCGAGAGTCACGTGGCGCTCGATCATCGCCGCGCCCATGGTCGCGGCAGCGAGCGAGATCTGAAGACCCGGCTCGTGACCGGAGTAGCCGACGGGCACACCGCTGTAGCGCGCGCGGAGGGTGTCGATCATTCGCAGGTTCGCCTCCTCGGCGGGCAGCGGGTAGGTCGACGTGGCGTGCAGGATGACGAGACCCTCGACCCCGAGAACCTCGATAGCCGCATCGATCTCGTCGAGCGTCGACATGCCGGTCGACAGGATCACCGGCTTGCCGGTCGCGGCGAGGGCCCGCAGCAGCTCGAGGTCGGTGACCGATGCCGAGGCGACCTTGTGCGCGACGACATTCAAGTCTTCGAGGAACTCGACCGACGGCACATCCCACGGGGAGGCGAACCAATCGAGCCCGCGCATCGTCGCGTGGTCCCCGATCTCGATGTACTGCTCGCGATCGAACTCGACGCGGTAGCGGTACTGCAGGTAGGTCATGGTGCCCCACGGCGTCTCGCGCGGCACGTCGCGCATATGCGCCGGCGTGGAGATCTCGGGCGTGCGCTTCTGGAACTTGACGGCCTGCGCACCCGCGTCGGCTGCCACATCCACCAGTCGTTTCGCGATGTCGACGTCGCCGTTGTGGTTCAGCCCGATCTCGGCGATCAGGTAGACGGGGCTGCTCGCCCCGACCTCATGTGATCCGATGCGAACGTTCATCAGGTGGTCCTCTCTCTCGTGCGGGCCTGCAGAACCAAGTCGGCGAGTTCGCGTACGGCGCCTCGGCCACCGCCGCCACCGAGGATGAGCCGGGCCGCGGTCAGCAGCCGGGGGTGGGCTTCGGGTACCGCGACCGGCCAGCCCACCAACTCGAAGCAGCCGAGGTCGTTGACGTCGTTGCCGAGATAGGCGACACGGTCGAGCCGAATATCGTGCCGCAGTGCCCACGCCTCGAGTGCCGCCGCCTTGTCGGTCTGCGCCTGCAGCACCTCGACCTGCAACTTGCGAGCGCGGGCCGCGACCACCGGGTTCGTCTCGGTCGACAGGATGAGCACGGGTATCCCGGCCTCGCGCAGCAGCGCGATCCCCATGCCGTCGGAGCGACTGACGGTCACGAACTCCGATCCGTCGGAGCCGATGGTGACCGTGTCGTCGGTGTGCACGCCATCGAAATCGGTGACCACCGCATCCACATCGATGGGAACGCTCGACCCGATCAGCGGCGCCAGACTCGACGCCATGGTCAGCTGTTCTTCGGTGTCGATCTCGAGGGCGCCTGTCTCGTCGACGAGGACGCAGCCGACGGTGCCGAAGAAGCGGTGGCCCGCCAGCCGGAATCCGCTCGCGTCGAGGGCGTAGAACGCACCCGTCTCGAGGTATTCCGGATCGCGGTCCTGCCGGCGCGGCCGCGAGCGCAGGTCGTGGTTCACGCCGATGAGCCCGTTGGCTCCGGCGCGCCAGAGGAAGCCCCACGACGCGACTGCCGAGAACGCTACGTCGCAGTCGCCTAAGACGATCCGCTCGACCCCGCGATCGAGTGCCGCCGGGTCGATGAAGGGCGAGGTCGCCTGCACGAGAACGACGATGCCGAGCGCGCGGCCGCGCTGTTCCAGTACGTCCATGGCGTGCAGCACGGCGCTCTCTGAACTCGCCTCGTCGCCCGACAACGACGCGGGGCGGTCGACGACCTCGGCCCCCCACTCGCGCGCGACGGCCGCGATCTCGGCGTCGTCGGTCGAGACGACCACACGATCG
>JBDTQN010000251.1:0-4035 GCA_039932215.1 Pseudolysinimonas sp.
CGAGTTGCGCGAGGCCCGGTGAGTCGAGCTCTTTCCAGGTGCGCGGCGCCGCGACCGTCGGACGCGACCGACCCCGCAACGAGTACGGCACGATCGTGGTCTTCGAGCCGTTGTTCTGGCTCCAGTCGACCAGCACCTTGCCGCCGCGCAGCGCCTTCTTCATGTCGCTGACGACCAGGTCGGGACGCTCACCCTCGAGAATGCGGGCCAGCTCTTTGGCGACCATCGACACCTGGTCGCTCGTCTGCGTCCCGTCGAGGGCGGCGTACAAGTGAATACCCTTGCTTCCGCTCGTGACCGGCATCGGATCAAGCCCCATGCCTTTCAGGATGCCGCGCACCAGCTTCGCGACTTCGACGCACTCAGGCAGGCCGGCACCCTCGCCGGGGTCGAGATCGAGCACGAGGCGATCCGGATTCTTTCGTGCCCCATTGCGCCCGAACCGCCATTGCGGCACGTGCAGTTCGAGCGCCGCCATCTGAGCCAGCCACACCAGCGTGGGCAGGTCGTTGATCAACGGGTAGGTCTTCGGGCCGTCGCTGTGCTCGATGTCGCGGGCCTTGATCCAGCTCGGCGCGTGCGACGGAAGCTGCTTCTCGAAGAACATCTGGCCGGGCTGCGCGTCGGTCCCGACCCCGTTCGGCCAGCGCTTGCGGGTGGCGGGGCGGTCACGCGCGTGCGGGATGAGCACCTCGGCCACCCGCGAGTAGTAGTCGAGCACCTCGGCCTTGGTGGTGCCGGTCTCGGGGTAGAGCACCTTGTCGAGGTTGGTGAGCTTCACCCGGTGGCCCCCCACCTCGACGATCTGCTCAGCCATGGCGCAACGCTAACGAGCGGGGGTGTACACCGTCCACATTGGGGAGGAAAATGTCAGGATGCGCTCCATCTGGAAGGGCTCGCTCAGCTTCGGGCTCGTCAACGTGCCCATCAAGCTCTATTCGGCGACCGAAGACCACGACGTCCCGTTGCACCAGGTGCACGATAAAGACGGCGGGCGCATCCGCTACAAGCGCATCTGCGAGATCGACGGCGAGGTCGTCGAGTACGAGCACATCGCCAAGGCGTACGTCGACGGCGACCAGACCGTGATCCTCACCGACGACGACTTCAAGGCGTTGCCGGCGGAGCGCAGCAAAGACATCGACGTGGTCGAGTTCGTTCCCAGCGATCAGGTCGACCCGATCATGTTCGACAAGAGCTACTACCTGGCGCCCGACTCGAAGTCGACGAAGGCGTACGTGCTGCTGATGAAGACGCTCGAAGACAGCGACCGCACGGCCATCGTGCAGTTCGCGCTGCGCCAGCGCACGCGCCTGGCCGCGCTGCGGGTGCGCGACGGCGTGCTGACGATGCAGACCCTGCTGTGGGATGACGAGGTGCGCGAGGCGCGCTTCCCCGAGCTCGATGAACTGCCGACGCTGAGCGCCGCCGAGTTGAAGATGTCGCGGCAGCTGGTCGACAGTTTCGCCGCCGACTTCTCGCCCGAGAAGTATTCCGACGACTACCAGGAGCAGTTGCGCACGCTGGTCGAGGCGAAACTCGAGCAGGGCGATGCGCTCGACACCGAGGCGACCTTCGGACGCGAGACCGAGGGCGGCGGCGAGGTGCTCGACCTCATGGAGGCGCTGAAGCGCTCCGTTGCAGCCAGCAAACCGGCGAGCAAGCCCGCCGAGAAGAAGGCCGCCGAGAAGAAGCCTGCGGCGAAAAAGACCCCGGCCAAGAAGAGCGCCTAGGAGGGACGCGGGCCCTCCGTCGGATTGGGCGATAATAGTCAGATGGGCAAGATCATCTACGGCACACTCCGGCAGGAGATCGACCTGGACGACCGAGCTATGGCCCACCTGCAGGCGGTCGTCGCCACGAAACTGCGGCGCGGTGAGGGCTTCTTCCTCAACTGGAAAGACGATCCCTCGGTCGGCGACGGCCACAGTGCGGCCTGGATCGGCCCCAACATCCCGCTGTTCTTCAAGTACTACGGCAGCAAGCCGATCGAACTGAACCGGGCCTGGCTCGAACAGATGACCATGGGCTCCAACAGCAACGGCGGCCTACATCTGGGCGACGACCCCAGCCTGACCAGCCCGGTCGCGACCTAGGCGACTAGCCTTCGTCGACCTGCTGCCGGATGCGGCGCGCGGCCTCGACGTCGGCGGAGCGCTGGCGGGCCAGCAACCTGTTGCGACGGCTGTCACGCAACGGCAGCCGCACGATCTCTTCGGCCGGTTCGCCCCGCGCGAGTTGCCGCAGGCGCACGAACTCGGCGTCGAGCTCGGCACCCGCGACCAGCGCCGCGTTGGTGAGGTAGCCCCAGAGCAGCGCGGTCACGATGCCGCCGAGCGAGCCGTAGAGCGCGTCGTAATGGCCCGCGATTACGATGTAGAGCGCGAACCCGAGCGTGGCGACCAGCCAGATGCCGATCGCCGCGGCAGAGCCGACGCTCGACCAGCGCACCTTCGTGTGCCGCACGTTCGGGGTGAAGTAGAACAGCATCGCGATGAACACCAGCGCGAGCGCCAGCAGCAGCGGCCACTTACCGACGTTCCAAATGGTGGCGGCGATCGGTGCCATTCCGCGGCGGCCTAGGATGTCATCCGCCGCCGCCGGGGTGACCAGCAAGATCGCGACGATGCCGCTCTGGAGCACGACGAGCCCGATCGCGACCAGCAGCATCCGGGCCCGGAACGCCCAGAACGGCCGCCCCTCCTCGACCTCGTACACCGAGTTCATTGCCCGGCCGAACGCGGTGGCGTAGCCCGAGACGGTCCAGAGCAGCAAGACGATCCCGACTGCCAGGGCGAGCCCCGGGTTCGGCAGGCTCAGCAGCTCGCGCAGGCCGCGTTCGATGTCGGTTGCGGCGTCGTCGGGCAGCACGGTGGCTGCGATCGTGGCCAGATCTTGCGCCGCTCGATCACGGTCGTCGAAGAACGCAAACGACGATACGAGCACGAGCAGCGCCGGCATGGTGGCCAGGGCCGTGAAGAAGGTGAGCGCGGCGGCGGCATCGATGCCGCGGTGCCTCATGAATCCGTGCGCGGCGCGCCTGATCGCCGCCGCGGCGCTGCCGCGGGGCAGCCTGCCCGGGTCAGCCACGCTCGTGCCGACCCGTGACGGCAGGCAACGCGAGCCAGCCCAGCCCGCACAGCACGAACGTCACGATCCCCGCCATGATGCCCGCGGGGTGCCCGACGACGACGTCGAAGATAAGGGAGGTTGTGCCGATCAGGGTGAATGCGACGCATGCCAGCGCGGCGATGAGCAGGCGGTTCGAGATGCGGACGATGTGCGCCTTGCGTCCTCTGCGGAACAGCCCTCGATGCAGGCCGACCGGGGCGAGCGCGAGGATCGTCGCCATCGCCGCGAAACCGACGAGGACGAGGTAGATGGACACCTGTCCCGACTCCAGCTCGCTGAAGCGCTGCTGGAACGGGATCGTCAGCAGGAAGCCGGTCAAGATCTGCGTGCCGGTCTGCGTGACCCGCAGCTCTTGCAGCAGTTCGGTCCAGTTGCGGTCGAGACGCTCGGCCTCGGTCTCTTCGCGGCCGTCTTCGTCGCGTCCGTCACCGAGGACCGCGTCCTGACTCTCGGGGGTGACCATCCTTCGAGCTTAATCCGCGTGAATCGCTAATCTGGGCCGGTGTTCGATCACCACAGCGAACCCGAGGGAGAGCCTCGCGACGATGCCGAGCGCCGCGATCGCGACCTGGGCGACATCGACTGGACCGTTCCTGCGCGCGGTGCCGTGGCATCCCGGTTCGCTGCGCCGAGTGGCGAGCTCGCAGTCGTCTCGCTGGGCGACCCGTCGCACGAGCGGGTGCTGCTCGCGCCCGGCGTCTCGGGGTCGAAAGAAGACTTCGTGCTCGTCGCGCCGCTGCTCGCCGACGCGGGCTACTACGTGCAGAGCTACGATCTCGCCGGCCAGTACCAGTCAGCGTCGGCGGGCCCGGCGGCGGGGAAGCGGTATGACTGGGCGCTTTTCCGGGATGACATGGTCGCGCTCCTGGAGCAGGGCGGCCCCGCCCACGTGTTGGGTTACTC
>JBDTQN010000252.1:0-4030 GCA_039932215.1 Pseudolysinimonas sp.
CCGTGGTGGTGCGAGATCGACGAGTCGTTGTCGACGAACGCCTGCTGGATCGCGCTCTTGACGTGGTCGTACTCGCCCAGCGGGTCTTTGTCGAACACGAACGCGAACGTGAAGTAGAGGCACGCGCCCGAGTGGTACGAGTGCGACATGTGGCTCATGATCCAGCCCTTGATGCCGAGCTCGTCGTAGGCCTTGTGCGCGGCCGCGATGGCCGCGTCGTGCACCTGGGTGACCTTCGACCACGGCATCGCCGTCTCAGAGACGTCGCCCGCGGCGCCCCGGTCGAGCAGGAAGTCGCGCAGGTACGGGGTGTCGAACTTCTTCTGGTCGTAGAGCACACCCGGCCCCGTGCCCACGCCGAGCCCATTGTGCTTCTTGACGATCGCATCCACCAGGCTCTTCTGGCGCTTCGCGTGACTCTCTTCACCCTCGTAGCCGATGAACGACAGGCAGATGTCTTTGTCGAGGTTCTTCCACCCCTTGGCCTTCATCAGGTTCGGCAGCACCGTGCTCGACAGGAACTTAGAGAAGCCCTTGCTCTCTTTGCTGGTGGCGAGCGAGAACCCGGTCTCGGCGCCGTCTGAGATGCGGGTGATCGACGGGGCCGCGTCGGACTCCGCGATCTCTTGCATGGCGGCGATGCCCGCATCCCAGTTCGGGAAGAAGTAGGCGTACACGTCGCGCTTCGCCGGCACCCGGTGAACCTGCGCGGTGACCTCGGTGATCACGCCGAGGCGGCCCTCGCTGCCGAGGATCATCTCTTTGACGCTCGGACCGTTCGACGCCGACGGGTGCGGCTTCACGACGAGTGTGCCGCCGGGACGCACGACTCGCAGGCCGCGGGCGATGTCAGAGATGTCGCCGTACTTGTCGGACTGCATCCCCGACGAGCGCGTCGCGACCCAGCCGCCGATCGTGGAGTGCGTGAACGAGTCGGGGAAGTGGCCGATCGTCCAGCCCTTGCCGTTCAGCTGCTCCTCGAGATCGGGACCCTGCGCGCCCGCCTCGATGCGGGCGAGACCCGACTCCTCGTCGATGGCAACGACCGTGCGCATGCGACCCATGTCGAGCGACAGGATCACGCGCTTCTCATCGGCGCGCGGCTCGAGGGAGCCGGCGATGTTGCTGCCCCCACCGAACGGGATGATGACGACGTCTGCGGCGACCGCGGCATCCACGACCTTCTGCACCTCGGCCTCATCAGCCGGGTACACGACCACGTCGGGGTAGCGCTCGACCTTGTTGGCGCGGATGCGGACCAGGTCACGCAGGCTCTTGCCGTACACGTGCACGACGCGTTCCATGTCGTCGGTGCTCACGTGACCTTCGCCGACGATCGTGGCGAGGGCCGACAGCAGCGGCTTCGCGGCCAGCGACTTCGGCACGCTCATCTTCGTGAACTCGGGCTTCTCGACCGGCGCGGCGGTGTGCAGGTCGAGACCGACGGCGTACTGAACGAAGTCGGCGAAGCCCGGCTTGTCTTGCCAGTGGAAGCCCGTGCCCTCGTTGCCCCAGCCCCACCACTTCATGTGCTTGACGTCGGTCACTTCTTCTCCTTCTTGGCACGGGCGGCCTTCACGCGCTTGGGCGCGGAACGTTTCGGGTCGAGGATACGGGGAGTGTGCTCGGTGTGCATCGCGACGACCTGCGTGCGCACCCGCGCCATGAACTCGGTGGGGTTCTCGTCGGGCAGGGCCTTCATCGGTGCGCCGAACACGACGGCGACCGGCTGGCCCGACTTCGGCCATTTCGAGCCGCGCGGATGCGACTGGTGCGCGCCGATGATCGCGATCGGCAGGATCGGAGCTCCCGTCGCCGACGACAGGGCGGCGGCGCCCGGCTTGAAGTGACCGGGCACGCCGTCTTTCGAGCGGGTTCCCTCGGGGAACACCAGCACCGGCACGTCGTGCTCGAGCAGCGTCTTAGCGCTCACGTTGCGCGGGTTGTTGCCGCTGCGGTCGACCGGGAACGCGTTGAAGAACAGGGCGGTGAGGCCGCGGCGCCACCAGACGTCGAAGAAGTAGTCGCCCGCGGCACCCGCGGCGAGGTAGCGCGCCAGGGACCGCGGCAGCGCGCCCATGATGAGCGGCGCATCGAGATGGCTGGAATGGTTGGCGACCACCACGAACGGCCGCTTCACGTTCTTGAGCTTGTCGCGGTCGACGACCGAGACCCTCAGCATCGCCCAGACGACGCCTTTCAGCAGGCCGCGCTGGGCGACGAAACGGGCGTTCGCCTGCCAGGGGGAGGTGAAGCGGTCACGCATCTGTGCGGGCATCCGCATTTCCTTCCGTCCGGCCGGCGAACCGGTCGGGTGTCATTCCGAAGCGGCTCTGCTCCGACTCAGGCTAATCCTGCGCGAGATCGTCCGCACCGTGGAACGGGGAAGATGCCTGAGCAACCAGGACAACGGTCGGTACCGAATACTCGGCATGGAGACCACCCGGCCCCGATCGACATCTTTAAGGCACTCGCGCACGAGGTATTCGGAGTCGAGCCACAATGCGTCGGGAATGCTGCTGCCCTTGATCGAGGCCCGCTGATGGAACTCGGTGCGCACCCACCCCGGCATCAACGCCGTCACCGTCACGCCCGACCCGTGCAGCTCATTGGCGAGGCTCTCGCTGTAGGTCTGCACCCACGCCTTCATGGCCGAGTAGGCGCCCATGTTGAGCTGCCCGGCGATGCTGCTGACATTCACGATCACGCCGTTCCCGCGCTTCTTCATTCCGGGCGCGGCCGCCGCGGCCAGCACCCAGACCGCGCGCACCATGACGGCGTACGCATCGTCGTGCTCGGCGATGTCGGGCGCGAGCAGCTTCGTCTTGAGGGCGTAGCCGGCGTTGTTGATCAGGATGTCGACGGGCTTGGCAGGGTCGGCCAGACGCTTCGCGACCCGCTCGGTGTCTTTCTGCTTGGACAGGTCGGCGGCGATGATCTCGACCGCTCGACCGATCGCGGTCAGCTCGGCCGCCATGGCATCCAGACGGGCCGTGTCGCGCGCGACCAGGATCAGATCGTGCCCACGCGCCGCAAGCTGTCGCGCGAACTCGGCTCCGATGCCCGACGTGCCACCCGTGACCAGAGCCGTACCCATGTTCCTTACGATACGGTGCTACAGAGTTCCTCCGAGAAGGGTCTGTCCCTATGACTCCGCGAAACCCTGCGCCCGACGAGGCAGAGGTGTCTCTCGAATCGGGCGACTTCGACATCCGCGAATTCACTCGCACCGCGCGAGGCAGCCACCGCGCCGAACTGCAGCTCGACGCGATCACCGCGTCGGGGCTCGGTACCGATGCGATCCGCCTGCTGCGCCTGCTGCGCGACCTTGAGCGCACGACCATGCAGCGCATGCGCAACCTGCTGGTCACCGCCACCCACAAAGACGCGCGGGTCACCGCGTTCCTCACCACGTGGGCGTACGAGAAGTTCTGGATCGCCGACGCGCTCGACGCCGTTCTCGAGGCCACCGGCGACGACCTCCACTCGTCTGACAAGGTCGGCGTCTCGCGGCGCATCGTGACCGAGCGGGCCGAGCGCCGCGGGCCGATCGCCCGCGCCATCCGCGCCAACTTCGACGGGCCTCAGATCGTCGCCGCGCACGTGACCACCGGCCTCGCCGATGAGTGGATCACCCAGGCGGCGTACCGCCGGCTCGGCGAGATGGCCGACGGGCTGCACTCGGTGGTCGATCTGGTCATCTCCATCAAAGACCGTCACATCCGTTTCCTGACCGAAGAGGCACAGCGCCGCCTCGCCGCCTCGCCGCGCGCGAGCAAGCTGACCCGGCGCGAGATCAAGCAGTCGGTCTGGCCGATCGGCGCCGTCGAGCGCAGCGACGACGATCGCAGCTTCTTCGAGCGCATCGTGTTCGGCACACCCGAGGGCGCTGCCGAGGCCCGTCGCATTGCCGACATGCTCGCGGCTCTGCCGGGGCTGGCGTCCGTCGCTCCTACTGTTTCTGCGAGACTTGTTCCGTGACACCGAAGCGAGCCTCGACCGATCTCGGTCGCTCGCACGTCTTTCTCAC
>JBDTQN010000253.1:0-4026 GCA_039932215.1 Pseudolysinimonas sp.
TGACGAGCGTTCCCTGGTAGTCGTCGAGGTTCAGGAAGTTGCCCATCATGCCGGTAAGCCAGGCGAAACGATCATCGAGGATCGCCTGCTGCACACCGGCGACCCCCGCCGCATCCACTCCGCTCGGATTCTCGGGTGTGAGCGCGAAGGTGGGCGTCAGGCTCTCGATCAGCACCGCGCTGCGCAGCCGCTCGGTGCCGAACTTACCGATGTACCGGGCAACCTCTCCGGTACCCAGAGAAAATCCCACGATCGATGCGTCACGCAGGTCCAGCGTGCGCAGCACGACGTCCAGATCGGCGCTCAGCGTGTCGAAGTCGTACCCGGTGGTCGGAGCGCTCGACCTGCCGAAGCCCCGGCGGTCGTAGGCGATCACCCGGTAGCCGGCGTCCAAGAGCGGGTGCAGTTGCGGTTCCCACGACCGGGCGTCGAACGGCCATCCGGCGAGCAAGACCACGGGTCGACCGCTTCCGTGATCCTCGTAGTACAGGTCGATCGAGGTGGAGTTCTCCTGGCCGACAGTGATGCTGCTCATGTGTGAATCTCCTGGGCTCGGGGGGGGTGCTCGGGGTGACGCAGCCATCCTGATGCGCCCTGACGTCCGGCGCATCACGGTGAACCCGAAAAGATTTCTGGCAGGCCCTACCGCCAGGGCGGGTGATCGGTCGCACGATGGGCCCATGGCCGTGACCGTTCTTATCGTCGATGACGATGCACGGTTTCGCGATTTGGCGAGGAGAATGCTCACCAGTTGGGGCTACCAGCCCGACGGTGAGGCAGGCAGTGTGGCTGAGGCAGTGCAGCGAGTGGCCGAGTCCCGGGCTGACGTCGCCCTGGTGGATGTGAGCCTGCCCGACGGGGACGGGCTGGAGTTGAGCCGGGTGCTGAGTGGTGCGCCGTGGCACATGCGGGTCGTCCTGATGTCGTCGAACAGCGACGCGACCACGTCGCAGGAGGCGGTAGCTGCCGGAGCGGTCGCGTTCCTGCCCAAGGCCGACCTGTCCCACGCCCTTCTCCAGTCCGCCATCGAACCCGGATGACTCGATGAGCACCGACGTGGAGTCCCGGCCCCTGCGGGTATCGGTCGGAGAGGACGACATCCTCTTCCGGGAAGGTGTGGTGCGCGTCCTCACCGGCGGTGGGCTGACCGTCGTCGCGGAGGCCGGCAACGCCGTGGAGTTGCTCGCGGAGACGCTGGTGCACAGACCCGACGTCGCGGTGATCGACATCCGGATGCCCCCGCACCGTGACGACGACGGGCTTCGCGTGGCGATCGAGCTGCGGCAACGCCTGCCGGGCATGGGTGTCGTGCTTCTCACCCAGCATTGCGAGCCGGAGTTTGCGATCGAGCTGATCGGAGACCGCCCCGAAGGCGTCGGCTACCTCCTGAAGGAGCGTGTCGGCGACATCCACGACTTCGTCGCGGCCGTGACCCGAGTCGCCCGCGGGGGCAGCGCCCTCGACCCGGAGGTGGTCGCGCGCATGCTGCGACCACACAGCGTGCCCGATGAGCTCGCACCGCTGACACCGCGCGAACGGGATGTGCTCGCCGCGATGGCGGAGGGCCTGTCGAACCAGGGAATTGCGCGCTCTCTGCTGATCAGCAACGCGGCGGTCGAGAAGCACGTTACCTCGGTATTCCGCAAGCTGTCCATCACGTCGGAGGGCGCCGAGCACCGGCGCGTCCAGGCCGTGCTGCGGTACCTGACAGCTCAGCGCGCTTAGGGATCACACGACAATGCCCGACGTTGCGGATCGTCTTCCATCGGAGCCCGACCGTGCAGCCGAGACGATTCAGTTCGGCACCGAGGTCGAGCGCGCAGAGATCCGACGCCTCGTCGAGAAGGAGCGCGTGCTGCGGGACGTCGCGGACCTGATTGCCCGCGCGGGCGCCGACGTCGATGTCATCGCGATGATCGTTCGCGAAGCATCGCTGCAGGTCCAGGGCCAACCGGTGACGCTGACCCAGTTCGTCGGCCCACGGGAGTTGCTCGTGCGGGCCTCACCGGCCGGGCCAGCGGAAGCCGGCATGCGCATCGTTTTCGAAGCTGACACGTTGCCCGACCGCGTGCTGCGCACCGGCGCGCCGGTTCGTGTCGACGATTACGCAACCCAGCCCGATGCGGAGATGGCGGCGCGCTTCGGCAACGTCGCCGGGGTCGCGGTACCGATCGTGGTCGAGGGCCGCACCTGGGGGATGTTCTTCGTCAGCTCGTCCGTCGGGCCGCTGCCGCGCCAGACGGAGGCCCTGCTTTCGGCATTTGCGCAGCTGGTGACTGCTTCGTTCGACAGCATCGAGGCCCGCGATCAGCTGCGGGCGGTAGCCGAACACGACGAGACCATGCGCTCCATCCAGCAGGATGCCGGCGGGGCATCGCTCAGCGACGTCGCCACGCGACTGGTGGAGTATGCAGCGAAGCTGGCGGGAGTCGAGCACGCCACGTTGACCATCAGCGGCCGAGTCGCGGTCGCAGCGGCGAACCCGGTGGTCTCGATCACGAACTCGTCTGTCCGTCCGACGCAGACCGTCGCCTTTCCGGTGAGTGCTCAGCAGGAGCCCGTCGGCGTGGTCACCGTCGAGACGACGCTGCCCGCGCTGCCCAGTCACACGACTCAGTTTCTGACCGACCTGAGCGAAGTCACGGGGCGCATCATCCTGGCGATCACCAGCCGGCAACATCTGAGCGAACTGATCGACGAGCAGGCGTCGCTGCGGCGCATCGCCGAACTCGCCGCCCGCGGGGTGCCCCGCACCGGACCGATGGACGACATCCTCGCCGCGATCTGCAAGGCAGCCTCCGACCAACTGGGTGGACAAGAGATCACGCTGCTGCAGTTCGAAAGTGCCGACACGATCGTGGCGATCGCCACGTACGCCGGCCCCGTCCCGCCGGGTAGCCGGGTGGTTCACCCGCCGGGGTCGCTTTCTGATCTGGTCGCGCGGTCGAAGGCGTCAGTGCGCGTCGACGACTTCGATGCGTTGCCCAGCGCCGACATCGTGCGGAGATTCGGTATTCGCGCGGGGATTGGGGTCCCGGTTTTCATCGAGGACCGGCTGTGGGGCGCCTTCGTGTCGACGTCGCAGATCGGTCCGCTCCCCGAAGACACGGAGCGCAGACTGGAGGGCTTCGCGAAGCTGACCTGGGCAGCCATCGCGAACGCCGAGGCCCGCGAGAGCCTGCGCCGGCTGGCCGATGAACAGGCTGCGCTGCGTCACGTCGCTGAACTCGTCGCACGCGAATCACCGCTTTCGATGGTGTTCGACGCGGTTGTGGCTGAGGCAGCTCGCGTGCTCAATGCGTCATCGGCCGCCGTGGTCCGCGATGGTGACGGGCCGGATGACGCGCGGGTGGTCGCCGAGGTGAAACCGCAGGCGGCCGCGGGGGCTCACCGTGCAGAGGTGCCCATCCTCGTCAACGGTGAGAAGTGGGGAACCCTGGCGGTGACGTCGGATGCGCTCATCCGGACGGATGGACGGGACCGACTCAAGCCGTTCGCCGACCTCATGGCCGCGGCCATTGCGAACTCTGATCACCGCGAAAGGCTCACGCAGTCGCGTGCCCGCGTGATCGCTGCGGCCGACGAGGCCCGACGTCGACTGCAACGCGACGTTCACGACGGCGCGCAACAACGACTCGTCAACACCATCCTCATGCTCAAGTTGGCGAGGGACTCCGCGGACGCCGGTGGCGACGTCAACGAGCTGCTCGCCGATGCCCTCTCCAACGCCGAAGAGGCGAACCGTCAACTCCGCGACGTGGTGCGCGGAATCCTGCCCGCGGCGCTCACGCGCAACGGCCTCGCTGCCGGGATCGAATCGCTGGTTGCCGACACCACGATCCCCGTCAAGCTCGACCTCTCCGTTCCCCGGTTGCCCCCGAACATCGAAACGACGGGATACTTCACCGTCGCGGAGGCGATCACCAACGCGGTCAAACACGCGCGGGCGACACACGTCAGCGTGACGTGCCTGCTCTCCGGCGATGAACGCGAGCTGATCTTGACCGTTGAGGATGACGGGGTCGG
>JBDTQN010000254.1:0-4021 GCA_039932215.1 Pseudolysinimonas sp.
GAGGCTGCTCAGGTCTGCCCGGATCGTGACCTCGCTGACGCCCAGTTCGAGGCTGGCATCCGCTACGCGGACGAAGCCCCGCGAGGCGAGCAGCCGGGCGAGTGCTCCGCGCCGGACGGCGGCCGGATCGGACATGGGCGCCTTTCGAATATCTTCGTATTCGTAACCTGGACTTTCGATATCGTAATGCCATGATCGCCCAGCACGCCACCGTGCTCGCCGACGGACGCGAGCTCATCTACTTCGATGATGCCGACACGACCCTCGGACCGGAACGCGCCGTCGACACGCGCGTGCTCGACCCGCGACCCGACACCGCGACGATGCGACAAGACGTGCTCACCGGCGAGTGGATCTCGATCGCGTCGGCGCGGCAGAACCGGGTGTTCCTGCCCCCCGCCGATCGCGACCCGCTCGCGCCGCAGACCCCCGAGAACCCCTCCGAGGTGCCGTCCCTCTACGACGTTGCCGTGTTCGAGAACCGGTCGCCGTCATTCGGCCCCGGACTCGCGGGCGGGCCCAACGCGCCCCGCGGCCTCGACGACCTGGCCGAGCTCGGCCTGGGCCGCACGCGCACCAGCATCGGACGGTGCGAGGTCGTCTGCTTCAGCCCCGAGCACGAGGGATCATTCGGCACCCAGACACCGTCGCGCGCGCGCACCGTCATCGAGGCGCTGGCCGAGCGCACCGCGGCGCTGTCGGCCCTCCCCGGCGTGCAGCAGGTGTTCCCGTTCGAGAACCGCGGCGAGGCGATCGGCGTGACGCTGCATCACCCGCACGGTCAGATCTACGCCTACCCGTACATCACGCCCACCACGCAGCGCACCCTGGATGCGATCGACCGCAGCGCGCCCGATCTCTTCCAGCGCATCCTGGACTTCGAACGCGCCGGCGAGCGGGTGGTGCTGGCCGGCGAGCACTGGACGGCGTTCGTGCCGTTCGCGGCGCGGTGGCCGATCGAGGTACACCTGCTGCCGCACCGGCACATGCCCGACCTCGCCGAGACGTCAGAGGCGGAACGCGACGACCTCGCGACGCTCTACCTGCGGCTGCTGCGCGGCATCGATGCGCTGTACGACTCCCCGACGCCGTACATCGCGGCCTGGCATCAGGCACCCGTGCATCGCGCGCGTGACGCGTTTCGGCTGCACCTGCGGCTCACGTCGCCGCGCCGTGCCCCCGACAAGCTCAAATATCTGGCAGGGTCGGAATCGGCGATGGGAGCCTGGGTGGGCGATGTGCTGCCCGAGGTTGCCGCCGGGAACCTGCGGAAGGCGATCGAACGGGCATGACGGATCTGCGTGATGACGTTCGCGAGGCGTTCCGCGAGCGGTTCGGGCACAAGCCGCTGGGCATCTGGTCGGCACCCGGACGGGTGAACCTGATCGGCGAGCACACCGACTACAACGACGGCTTCGTGCTGCCCTTCGCGATCGACCGGCGCACGCTCGTCGCCGTGGGGGCACGGAGCGACGGGGTGTTGCGGGTCGGCAGTTCTTTCGCCGCCTCCGACGAGTTGTACCTCGAGGTGGCTCTCACCGAGCTCGACGCGCTGCAGCCGCTGGCCGCTGAGCTGGGCGAGTCGCCGCTGGAGTGGGCCGCGTATCCGGTCGGTGTCGCGTGGGCGCTGAGTCGCTTCGGCGCCGACCTCGCCGCCGTTCCCGGGCTCGACCTGATGTTCGATAGCAACGTGCCGGTGGGCGCGGGCCTCTCGTCGTCGGCCGCGATCGAGTGCGCCGTCGCCCTCGCCCTCGACGACCTGTGGCGCCTCGGATTGAGCCGCCCCCAGCTGGCGCAGGCCGGGCGGCTGGCCGAGAACGACTTCGTCGGCGCACCCACTGGGATCATGGACCAGTCCGCCGCCCTGCTCGGCACCGCCGACCATGCGGTCCTGCTCGACTGCCGCTCGCTCGAGACCGAATCGGTGCCACTGGGGTTCGCCGAGGCCGGTCTCGCGGTCGTGGTCATCGACACCGGCGTCAAGCACGATCATGCGACGGGCGGCTACGGCGAGCGCCGTGCGTCGTGCGAGAAGGCCGCACTTCTCATGGGGGTACCGGCGCTGCGCGACCTCACCGTCGACGACCTCGACAGAGCCGAAGACAAGCTGAGCAACGAGACGTTCCGTCGGCTGCGGCATGTGGTCACCGAGAACCAGCGGGTCCTGGATGCCGTGGCCGCCTTGCGCGCGCACGATCACGCCGCGCTGGGCGAACTGCTCGACGCGTCACACCGGTCGATGCGCGACGACTTCGAGATCTCGACCCCCGAACTCGATCTGGCCGTCGAGATCGCCCGCGAGAACGGTGCCCTCGGAGCGCGGATGACCGGGGGCGGCTTCGGCGGCGCCGCGATCGCCCTCGTCCCGCTCGACGACGTCTCGCGCGTGCAGGTCGCGGTCGACGGCGGGTTCGCCGAGCACGGCTTCGGGCAGCCCGAGGTCTTCACGGTCGCCGCGTCAGATGGCGCCGCCCGCGACGCCTAGCCCCGCGTCGCAATTCAGGAGTTCGTGTGACGCCCGTGGCTGGGGTTCGGATTCGCCGCTACACCTGCGTCACGCGCCACAGAGACCCCTGAATTGCGAACTGCGGCGGGGGCTCAGCGCGGGGGCAGGGAGCGCTCGGCGGCCTCCACCACGTTCTGCAGGAGCAGGGCGCGGGTCATCGGGCCGACGCCGCCGGGATTCGGCGAGAGCCAGCCGGCGACCTCCGCGACAGCGGGATCGACGTCGCCGTGCAGCCGCGCCTTGCCCGAGTCGGAGGTGCCCACGCGGGTGACCCCGACATCCAGGACCGCGGCGCCCGGCTTGATCCATTCGGGTTTCACGAAGTGCGGCACACCGATTGCCGCAACCACGATGTCGGCGCGCACCACCTCGGCCGCGAGATCGACGGTTCGCGAATGGGTCAGGGTGACCGTCGCATCCACGCCCCGGCGGGTGAAGACCAGGCCGAGCGGCCGGCCGACGGTGAGGCCGCGACCGATCACGACGACGTGTTTGCCCGCGATCGGCACGTCGTGGCGACGCAGCAGCTCGACGATTCCGGCGGGCGTGCAGGGCAGCGGCGAGTGCAGCTCGCCGTCGACCCCGAGCACGAGCCTGCCCAGGTTCGTCGGGTGCAGGCCGTCGGCGTCTTTCGCCGGATCGATCAGCTCGAGCATCGCGTTCTCGTCGATGCCGGCGGGCAGCGGCAGTTGCACGATGTACCCGGTGACGCGCGGATCGCTGTTGAGCCCCGCGATCGCCGACCGCACCTCGGCCTCGGATGCCGTCGCCGGCAGGTCGACACGGATCGACTCGATGCCGACCTCCGCCGAGTCGCGGTGCTTGCCGCCGACGTAGCTCAGCGAGCCCGGATCTTCGCCGACCAGCAGCGTGCCCAGCCCCGGGACGACATCGTGCTCGCGCAGCGCGTCGATCCGGACCTTCAACTCGTTCTTGATGGCGGTCGCGGTGGCGACGCCATCGAGGACGCGGGCCGTCACTTCCAGGTGCCGGGCGACGTGAGGCCCTCGTAGAGCGGGAACTGCCGGGCCAGCGCGGTGACACGCGCCGACAGCGCAGGCAGATCGGCGTCGGGCATCAGCGCGAGCGCGATGATGTCGGCGACCTCGGTGAACTCGGTGTCGCCGAAACCACGTGTGGCGAGCGCCGGGGTGCCGATCCGCACGCCCGAGGTGACCATCGGCGGCCGGGGGTCGTTCGGCACGGCGTTCTTGTTCACCGTGATGCCGACCTCGTGCAGCCGGTCTTCGGCGTCTTTGCCGGTGAACTCCGAGGTGCGCAGGTCGACGAGCACGAGGTGCACGTCGGTGCCTCCGGTGAGCACGTCGATGCCCGCTGCCTTCGCGTCGGGCGCGGTCAGGCGCTCGGCGAGGATGGCGGCGCCGCGCTTCGTGCGCTCCTGACGATCTTTGAACTCGGGCGTCGCGGCGAGCAGGAACGCCGTCGCCTTCGCCGCGATGACGTGCATGAGCGGCCCGCCCTGCTGGCCGGGGAACACGTTCGAGTTGATCTTCT
>JBDTQN010000255.1:0-4011 GCA_039932215.1 Pseudolysinimonas sp.
CCGCGACCTCACGATTATGAGTCGTGCGCTCTCACCAACTGAGCTACTCAGCCATGGCAGCTTCCACCGTCGCCGGGGGCACCGACGGAAACGCCGAGCCCCGAGTCAGGATTGAACTGACGACCCCTTCCTTACCATGGAAGTGCTCTACCACTGAGCTATCGGGGCGCACCGCGAAAAGCGCGGCAACCGGAAAATCCTAGCATCCCACCCGACGCGCACTGAGCCCGCGTCACGCGGGGTCGAAACGATTCGATAGGCTCTCGGAATGGCTTCCGTAACCCGAGCACATGACTGGTGGCGCAGCGCCGTCATCTACCAGGTCTACCCGCGTTCGTTCGCCGATTCCAACGGCGACGGCGTCGGCGATCTGCCGGGTGTGACCAGCCGGCTGCAGGCCCTCAAAGACCTCGGCATCGACGCGGTCTGGCTCTCGCCGTTCATGACGAGCCCGCAGAACGACGCCGGCTACGACGTCGCCGACTACTGCGATGTCGACCCGCTGTTCGGCACCCTGGCCGACTTCGACGAGATGCGCGACACCGCCCACGGGCTCGGCCTCAAGGTCATCATCGACCTGGTACCGAATCACAGCTCCAGCGAGCACCGCTGGTTCCAAGAGGCCCTCGCCGCCGGGCCGGGCAGCGACGAGCGTGCGCGCTACATCTTCCGCGAGGGCAAGGGAAAGCTCGGCGAGCTCCCGCCGAACAACTGGGACTCCGTGTTCGGCGGTCCCGCGTGGACGCGCATCATCGAACACGACGGCACCCCCGGCCCCTGGTACCTGCACCTCTTCGACACGTCACAACCCGACTTCGACTGGACCAACCCGTGGGTCCACGAACAGTTCCGGAGCATCCTGAGGTTCTGGCTCGACCGCGGTGTCGACGGGTTCCGGGTGGACGTCGCCCACGGCCTCGTAAAGGTCGCCGGGCTTCCTGACTACACCCCGTCGCCGGGCGGCAGCATGGGCGGCGACACCTCCGATGCGCCGTACTGGGCCCAGCCCGAAGTGCACGAGATCTACCGCGACTGGCACAAGGTGCTCGCCGAATACGGCCCCGATCGCATCCTGACTGCCGAGGCATGGGTGAACCCGCTCAGCCAGCTGACCGACTGGGTGCGCCCCGACGAGATGCAGCAGGCGTTCAACTTCGGCTACCTCGAGACCCCGTGGGCGGCGGCACCGCTGCGGGCGGTCGTCGACGCGTCGCTCGATGCGTTCAGCGCCGTCGGCGCCCCCAGCACCTGGGTGCTGTCGAACCACGATGTGATCCGCCACCCGAGCCGGCTCGCGCTCACCCCGCCGCCGCTGCAAGGTGCAGGCATCGGACCCGACACACAGCCGAAACCGGATGACGCGGTCGGCCTGCGCAGGGCGCGTGCGGCGACAGCGTTCATGCTCGCGCTCCCCGGTTCGGCCTACATCTACCAGGGCGAAGAGCTCGGCCTGCCCGAGGCGATCGACCTGCCGGATGCGGCCCGCGAAGACCCGACCTTTTTCCGCACCGGCGGCGAGCTGTACGGGCGCGATGGATGCCGCGTGCCGATCCCGTGGGAGGCCGACTCCCCGGCGACCGGTTTCAGTCCGACCGGGTCGAGCTGGCTGCCGCAGCCGTCGACGTGGCCGTCATACGCGCGCGACGCGCAGCAGGGCGTGCCCGGCTCGACGCTCGAGTTCTACCGTGATGCGCTGGCGCTGCGGCGCGAGCATGCGCTCGGCATGGGCGACATCGAGTGGCTGGAGTTCACCGACAAAGACGTGCTCGGCTTCCGCAGCGGCCCGGTCACGGTGATCGCGAACACGGGCGCCGGCACCGTGGACCTGCCCGCCGGCGACATCGTGCTGTGCAGCGGCGAGGTCGGAGACGGCCGACTGCCGGGCGACACGACGGTCTGGATCACCACCGCCGAGTGAGTAAGGCGGCTGCTTACGTGTTGGCCTGAAGCCAGGCGAACGGGTCGACCTGCACACCGTTGACGTGCACTTCGAAGTGCAGGTGGTTTCCGGTCGCGGTGCCGGTCATGCCGACGGTGCCGATGAAGTCGCCCACCTCGACGACGTCGCCGACGTTGAGCGCGACCGACGCGTGCTGCATGTGCGCGTACAACGTCTGGATGTCGGCACCGTTACCGAGCAGGTTGCCGTGGTCGATGATGACGTGGTTGCCGAAGCCGCCCGCGTCGTCGTCGTGCACGGTGACGACACCGTTGGCGACGGCGTAGATCGGCGTGCCGACGCCCGGCGTGAAGTCGACACCCATGTGCAGGCTCGAGCAGCCGCGGCACGGAGCCGCACGCTCACCGAAGCCCGAGCTGATCGGCACGGGGTACGGGAACGGCCAGCGGATCGCGCCGTTCGGGTCGCCCATCTCGTAGCTGTAGTCGCGCGTGCCGTACTGCAGGCGCAGCATCTCGGCCCAGGAGGTGACGGTGTATGCGTCGCGCGCGGCACTGGAGGTGCTGACGGTCGAGGCGACGTCGAGCGTCTGACCCTGGCCCTTGTCTGCTTCGGTCGTCGCCGACGACAGCATCGAGCCGTCGCTGCCGTTGTTGAACGCGTTGGCGGGCACCGACATGCCGACGGCGAGCGCCCCCGCGAACACCATCGCGGCGACCGAGAGGATGCGCGATCCGATCGTGCGGGCGCGCGAGCGACTGCCGGCGACGGTCTTGGTGGTTACTGCGACGGGACGCGTCGAGCCGCTGGGCACGATCGCGCGGGTGCCGGTGCGGCCCTTGGGCTTGCCGTAGCTCTTCTGCACCTTGCGGATGCGACGCTCGGGCGAACCGGACGGGCGACGCTGCTCGAGCGCACGTGCCTCACGACGAGTGGATGCGGCGGGCACCTCGATCGACGCACGAGCGTGCGGCGGCAGGTGCTGCTGCGAGACGGGAGCAGGGGCGGAAGCTGCTGCGGGGGATGACGACGGAACAGTGAACCCGAGCTGTTCGAGCACGTTGGGCTCGTCGGCGCCGGGCCGGATGTTGTCGTCGGTCATCGTTGCAAGAAACTTTCACGCACTCGCGTCCCAGCAAGCGCTCGTATCGGGTCTCGTCGCGGGGGTCCGGCGACGGCAGGTGGAACCCGTCAATGTTAACGAATTGGCAACGGAGTGGCCACCCCGCATACGCGTGCCAGGCACTTTCTCAGGCTGAGGGCCGTCTGGCGGGCTAGTTGGTGTTCGCTTGGAGCCAGGCGAACGGGTCGACTTGCACCCCGTTGACGAGCACTTCGAAGTGCAGATGGATGCCGGTGGCGGTTCCGGTGCGGCCGACGAGTCCGAGGAAGTCGCCGACGTGAATCGTGTCTCCGGTGCGCACCGGCACCGACCCGTGCTGCATGTGCGCGTACAACGTCTGGATGGTCTGCCCGTCGCCCAGCAGGTTGCCGTGGTTGATGATCACGTGATTGCCGTAGCCGTACGAGTCGTCGGCCTGGAACGCGACCGTGCCGTCGGCGATGGCGAAGACGGGCGAATCGTTCGGTGGCTGGAAGTCGAGCCCCATGTGCATGCTCGAGCAGCCGCTACAGGGAGCTTGCCGTTCGCCGTACCCCGAGCTGATGGTGACCGCAGTCGGGAACGGCCAGCGGATCGATCCGCCGGTCGTCTGGTACTTGAAGTCGCGCGTGCCGTACTTCAGCACGAGAATCTCGGCCCACGACAGCACGGTGTACTGGTCGCGCGCGGCCGAGGTGATGTCGGCGGTCTCGCTGACCTCCACCGTCTGCAGGTCGTCGCTTATCACCACGCTGGGGTCGGCCACCGCCGAGATCGCCGACGACACGGGGCCGAACGCGCTGGCGGGCAGCGACATGCCGGCGGCGAGGGCTCCGGCGAAGAGCATCGCGCCGAGCGACAGCAGCTTCGAGCCGATGCTCGAGCGGGTCTGGGCGGGGGGCCGCTTGGTCGGCTTGGCCGGCTTCATCGCTTTCGGCGGCCGCACTTTGGCCCGCTTCTCGAGGGGTCGCTCGGGGCTGCGCTCGAGAGCACGGCGACCGGACATGAC
>JBDTQN010000256.1:0-4001 GCA_039932215.1 Pseudolysinimonas sp.
CAGGACCCGGGTTTCATCGACCTCGCCGTCAACAAGAGCGCCGAGGTCGTGCGGGTGTATCTGCCGTTCGACGCGAACACCCTGCTGTCGACCTACGACCACTGCCTGCGCTCGCTCGACTACATGAACGTCGTCGTCGCCGGCAAACAGCCCGCACCGCAATGGCTCACCATGGAGGAGGCGATCGAGCACTGCACACGCGGCCTCGGCATCCTGCCCTGGGCGGGTACCGAGGTCGAGGGCAGAGAACCGGATGTCGTGCTGGCTGCCGCGGGCGACGTCCCGACTCTCGAGGTTCTGGCGGCGGCGTCGATCCTGCGTGAGCGCATCCCCGAGCTGGCCGTCAGGGTCGTGAACGTCGTCGACCTGATGCGTTTGCAGTCAGAGGGAGAGCACCCGCATGGTCTGCCCGACCGCGAGTACGACGCCGTCTTCACGGCCGATCGGCCCGTGATCTTCGCCTATCACGGCTACCCCTGGCTCATCCATCGCCTCACCTACCGTCGCCACGGCCACGAGCAGTTGCACGTGCGCGGCTTCGTCGAACGGGGGACGACCACCACGCCGTTCGACATGGTGATGATGAACGACCTCGACCGGTACCGCCTCGTGATCGACGTGCTCGACCGGGTGCCCGGCCTCGCCGCCCGGCACGGGGAGTTCCGTCAAGAACTCGAAGACGCCCGCATCAGTGCTCGGGCGTATACGCGCGAGCACGGCGAGGATGCGCCCGAGGTCGTGGACTGGCGCTGGAGCCGCTGACACCCGCCCGTAGCCCGTTCAGGATCGTGATCACATCGATCGCCTCCTGGATGAGCGCACCCGCGATCGCGGGGATCACCCCGAACGCCGCGACGATCATGACGGCGACGCTGAGACCGATTCCCACGATGATGCTCTGACGCGCGATCACCAGCGTGCGTCGTGCGATGACGATGCCTGCCGGGATCCGCGACAGCTCGTCCACCAGCAGCACGACCTCCGCGCTCTCGCTGGCCGCCGTCGACCCGCGGGCCCCCATGGCGATGCCGACATCGGCGGCGGCCAGCACCGGTGCGTCGTTGACCCCGTCGCCTACCATCAGCACCGGGCGGGGCTGCAGGCGGGCGATCGCCTCGACCTTGGCAGACGGGCTCGCTCCGGCGTGCACCTCGTCGATCCCGATGTCGGCGGCGACCCGACGCGCGTTGGCCTCGGCATCGCCGGTGAGCATCGCGATGCTGTCGATGCCGAGCCCGCGCAGCGTGCGCACGACGTCGGCGGCATCGGGTCGCACCTCGTCCCGCAGAATGATGCGGCCGACCGCGTGGCCATCGAGACCGACCCATACAGCGAGCTCGCCCGCTGCGAGGGAGGTGGATGCGTCGGCGCCGCCCGGATCCACGAATGAGGCTTTGCCGACTCGCACGTCGCGACCGTTCCAGCGGCCCTGAAGGCCCTGGCCGGTCACCTCCCGCACGTCATCCACTTGCGGCGCGGCCACGCCCAACTTGTCCGCGGCGGCCACGATCGCCTCGGCGAGCACGTGGGCGGAACTGCGCTCCATGGCGGCGGCCAAGGTGAGCAGCAGTGCCGGATCGGTGTCGCTGACAGCCTCCCACCTGTCGACGCTGGGACTGCCGAGCGTCAGGGTTCCCGTCTTGTCGAACGCTGCCGAGCGCACGCGCGCCAGCCGTTCGAGGGTGTCACCGCTCTTCACGACGATTCCCGCGCGGGCGGCTCGTCCCATGCCCGCGACGATGGCCGTCGGCGCAGCGACCAGAAGGGGGCAGGGGGTCGCCACCACCAGCACCTCGGCGAATCGAATGGGGTCGCCGCTCACGATCCACGCCACAGCGGCGATGGCGAACGCCCCGATGGTGAACGGGATGGCGACACGGTCGGCCAGCCTGACGAACCGGCCCCTCACGCTGGCACCGTCCTCGACCATCGCGATGATGCGCTGGTACTGGCTGTTGGAGGCGCTGGCCGTCGCTTTCAGCATGACCGCAGTCGACCCCGTCACCGCTCCGCTGGCGATGGCCGCGCCCGCCTCCCGCCAGACCGGCAGGCTCTCGCCGGTGATCGATGATTCGTCGAACTCGGCGCCCGAAGCGAGCAGGGTGCCGTCGACGGGGACCATCTCGCCGACCTTCACCTGCAGCAGGTCGCCGGGCCGAACCTCGTCAACGCCGACCTCGGCCGGATGGCCTTCGTGATCGATGCGGTGGGCCGTGCGCGGCGCGCGGTCGAGAAGGGCGCTGATCTGTCGCTGCGCTCGCGCCGATGCGGTCTCTTCCAGAGCCTCACCACCGACGACCATGAGCGTGACGACGAACGAGGCCCAGTGCTCGCCCAGCGCGAGGGTGGCGGCGATCGCCGAGATGGCGAGCACATCGAGCCCCCACCGACCGCTGCGCAGATCGCGAATCATCCGCACGACCTCACGGATGACGATGGCCGCGCCGAGGGTGGTCAGGGTCGCCTGGAACGCCAGGTCCCAGCCGGCTAATTGAAGCCCGCCCGCCACCGCCCCGGCGACCACGACCGTCGCCACCAACGGGTAGCGGCGGAGAGCAGAGAGCACAGTCAGATGCATGGTGCCACCTCACCCGACCCCGGTCACCGGCGACAGGGCCCGAGGTCCCGTGGGACCAACGACCCTGGGGCCGATCGACTCGCTGAGTCACCCTGACCGTGAGGCTGATCCCAGCATCCATTGAAAGGACACCCACCATGGAGAAAGTGCTCGTCGGTATCGACGCAGAGCCCGCCAGCCAGGTCGCCGTCGACTGGGTGATCGACCGGGCACGCAGGACTCCTCTCGACATCACGCTGTTCACGGCGTTCGACATGCTCAGCTCTGACCCCGTGACCGACGACGCGTTGCTCGCGTCCACGGCCGCCCGCATCACCGCCGCGGTGCCGGGGACGGCGGTCGCCACCGAACTCGCCGATCGCTCGATCCTCGAAGGGCTGATCGAGCGCTCCGCCGACGTCGGCCTGGTCGTCATCGGCTCGCACCCGCATCGCCGGGTGCGCTCGGTGCTGACCGGCGCCCTGCCCACCTCCGTCGTCACGCGCTCGCACTGCCCGACCATCGTCGTCCCGGACGACTGGCAGCCGGCCGGCGACCGCATCGTGCTCGGTGTCGACGACGACGACAGTTCTGATGCGGCCACACGGTTCGCTGCCGCCGAAGCCATCGCTGCCGGTGTGCCGCTCGACGCCGTGCACGCATGGCACCTTCCGGTGGCATCCATGGATGCCGTGGCCGCCCTGATGGTCGGCCCGGAGGAACTCGAGGCCGTCCACGCCGAGCTGCTGAAGCGTGTGGTCGACCACCTGGGCGGCGTGCCGGATGGGCTCGAAGTGCGCGGCGTCCTGCGCCACCGCGAGGGTGCCGCGCTCGCCCTGGACCAGGCCGTCGATTCGGCGCGACTCCTCGTGCTGGGGACGCACCGTCACGGGCCGGCCGTCGGTGCCATTGTCGGATCCACCGTTCAGCAGCTGCTCCACCGCGGACGAGTCCCGATCGCCGTCGTGCCGCCCGGGACCTTCGGCGTCGCGTCGGCGGGAACGAGCAGCTCAGCTCGTGCCTGACCACCTCCGGGCTGCGGCCGACGACGGCGCGATCCAAGCGGAGGTCATGGCCGCGATCGCTGTGGCGCTCGGCGTCGACGCGCCCGGGGTCGGGGTCGCCGTCAACCGCGGTGCCGTGCTACTCGCGGGCGAGGTCGCCGGTGCGCCCGATCGCGGGGCCGCCATGATGGCCGCGTTCTCGGTGCCGGGCGTGACCACCGTCCACGATGCCATCCACACGGTCCACGTCGAGGCGGGCGAGCAGACGGATGTCGACATCTCTCGCTCGGTGCGCGCGGCGATCGCGTGGGCGACCGAGGAGCCCGACACGGTGCGCGCAGAGATCTCGGACCACACCGTCATCCTCACCGGGACGGTGCGCTGGGACTTCGAGCGGACCGCGCTCGAGAATTCGGTGCGCCTGGTGGTGGGCGTCGACC
>JBDTQN010000257.1:0-3932 GCA_039932215.1 Pseudolysinimonas sp.
CCGGTGCGCACGGTGCGCGCCGACCCGATCGGCCTGGTGCGTCGTGAGCTGCTGTGGACCGATTCGGCCGAACTCGTCGTGCACCCGCGCACCATCGGCGTGCCCAGCACGAGCACCGGCCTGATCCGCGACCTCGAGGGTGCGCCGACCCGCGACCTGACGTCGAGCGACGTCGCGTTCCACGCGCTGCGCGAGTACCAGAACGGCGACGAGCGCCGCTACATCCACTGGAAGTCGACCGCCAAGACCGGCACCTTCATGGTGCGCCAGTTCGAGCAGACCCGGCGCAGCCACCTGGTCGTCGCTCTCACTCTCGCCACCGGCGACTACGCCAGCGAAGAGGAGTTCGAGCTCGCGGTGAGCGTTGCCGGAAGCCTCGGCGTGCGTGCCATCCGCGACGGTCGCACCGTGTCGGTCGTCGTCAGCACCGTCACCCCGGAGTTCGCGAAGCGCAAGATGCTGGCCGTGCGCGCGCTCGCCACCCATGTGCCTGCCCGGCTGCTCGACGAGCTCGCCGTCGTCGACGTGGCCGCCGCAGCTCTCAACATCCGCGACATCGCGCGGATCGCCGCCGACGACGTCGACGGCATCTCTGTCGCGTTCCTGGTCTGCGGATCGCGCACTACCGCCGCGGAGTTGCGCGCGGCCTCCCATTCGTTCCCGCTCGGAGTTGAGGTGGTCGCGATCGTCTGTGACCCGGATGCCGTGCCCGGCCTACGCCGCGTGGCCGGCCTCAGCGTGCTCACCATCGGCTACCTCGACGACCTGCGGGTCGCCCTCGCGAGGAAGGCGGCCGTCGCATGACGCTTCCGTCGACCGCGGGGCGCACGGCGCCGGGCCTGGGCTTCGTGCTCATCAACACGCTGCTGCTCTGGCTCGCGACCGCCGTCGCGGCCCTCGCCCTCTGGCCGATCTATCAGGACGTGCGGTTCATCATCATGGTGGCCGTCACGACCGCTCTCGGAACCCTGGTCGCGATCCTCGGTGCGGTGTTCCGCTGGAAGTCGTACGTCGTGATCCTGGTCGGGTTCGCGGTGCTGCTGCTCGCCGGGGTGCCGCTGGCGGTACCCGATCAGGCGATCGCGGGGTTCCTGCCCAGCTTCCCCGGCATCCTGGATCTGATCGCCGGTATCGCTCTCGGCTGGAAGCAACTGCTCACCATCGCTCTGCCGGTCGGCGCGTACCAGGCGCTGCTCGTGCCTGCCTACGTGGTCGTGCTCACCAGCACGATCGTCTCGCTCAGCATCGCCCTGCGCGCCAAGTGGGGCGAACTCGCCGTGCTGCCGCCCATCGCGGTCTTCATCGTCGGAATCGTATTCGGGCCGGAAACGGTGCCGTGGCCGGTTCCCGCCGCGCTCGGGCTCCTGGCAGTCGTGCTGCTGTGGCTGATCTGGCGGCGCTGGCGTCGCCGCCGGGACGCGATCCGCACCCTCGCCCGTGCCACTGACGGGCCGGGTGCCGCCGACGTGGACGCGGGCTTCGGCGTGCGCAACCTCGTCGCCGGCGGAGTGCTGCTGGCGGTCGCCGCGACCGCATCAGTAGGGGCCGCCACTGTCCTGCCGCCGTCGGGCGACCGCGACGTGCTGCGCACCGAGATCGAGCAGCCGTTCGACCCGCGTGACTATCCGAGCCCGCTGGCCGCGTTCCGCCGATACCTGCGCGACGACCGGGTCGACGACACCATGTTCACCGTGACGGGCCTGCCCACCGACGGACGCATCCGGATCGCCACGCTCGACAGCTACGACGGCGTCGTCTACGCCGTCGGCAGCGACAAGGTCGACAGCGCGTCGGGGACGTTCTTGCGAATCCCGGCCGGTGTCGATCAGTCCGGTGTCGAGGGCACAGCGGTCGAGCTCGAGATCACCATCGAGGGCTACAGCGGCGTCTGGCTGCCCACCGTCGGGCTGTTCGAATCGGTCGGATTCGATGGCGACAGGTCGAGCAGGCTGCGCGACGCGTTCTACTACAACGACACCAGCGCGACGGCAGCGGTCATCGGGGGACTCTCGGCGGGCGACAGCTATCGCCTCGATGCCGTGCTGCCCGATCAGCCGACCCTTGCGCAGCTCGGCGATGTGACGCCCGGATCGGCCGACGTTCCGCGGTTGGGCGCGCTGCCCGACGAGGTGGCGCTCGCCCTCGACGGGTATGTCGACGGGATCGCAGACCCCGGCGCTCGCCTGGTCGCAGCGCTCAGTGGGATGAAAGAGGAGGGCTACATCAGCCACGGCCTCTCGGAGGACGAGCCGCCGAGCCGGTCGGGCCATGCGGCCGACCGCATCAGCGAGCTCTTCACGGCACCGCGCATGATCGGTGACGCCGAGCAGTACGCGGTCGCCGCGGCCCTGATGGCGCGCCAGCTCGGATTCCCCGCGCGCGTCGTGTTCGGCTTTCTCCCGCAGGATTCCGGGGACACCGTGCGCGTGCACGGCGACGACGTGACCGCCTGGATCGAGGTGGATACCGCCGAGTACGGCTGGGTCACACTCGACCCGGTGCCTGCCGAGCGGCCTATCCCCGAAGAGGAGCCCGAAGACCCGACGCAGGTCGCCCGGCCGCAATCGATCGTGCCGCCGCCGCCGGATCGTCCCGACGCCAACCAGGACCAGTCGACGCCCGACAGCGAGCAAGACGAGCCCGACGCCCTGGACCCGGTGCTGGCCGCCATCCTCGGCGTGCTTCGCGTCGTCGGACTGGTCGTGGCCGTCGCCGCCGTGCTGACCGCGCCGTTCATCTTCATCATCGCGGCGAAGCTGCGTCGCCGTCGCCTGCGGCGGACCGCGCCCGACACGCTGCAGCGCATCCGCGGCGGCTGGGACGAGTTCGCCGACACCGTCGTCGACCACGGCTACGCTCCGCCGTCCGCCGCGACCCGATCCGAACTGGCCTCGGTCGTCGGCACCCTGCCGTCACGGGTGCTCGCCGCGGTGGCCGACCGCGCCGTGTTCGCCCCCGACGAGCCCGACCCGGCCGATGCCGAACATGTCTGGGACGCGGTGGGGGAGCTGCGGGCAGTTCTGGATGGCAACACGAACCGTCGCGGGAGGGTTAAGGCCCTCATCTCGCTGCGTTCTCTCGGTGGTTATAGTGTTCGCAATCTGATCAAGGGGACCCGAGAATGACCTGTCGTTACTGCGCTTCCGAACTGCCCGACGGGGCACTGTTCTGCGGCGAATGTGGCCGTGCGGTCGTCGTCGAATCGCTCGTCGGCGCCAATGTCCTGGCCGGCGCCCTCGAGGCATCGGGTGATGCTGCGGGTGAAACGACGGGTGAGAAGATCGCCGAGGTTTACGCGCGCTTCGCGCCGCCCACCCCCGAGAGCGACTCGCGGGTCCGCTGCCCGCAGTGCGAGTCCGTCGTCGAAGACTCCGACGTGTTCTGCGGCGAATGCGGCTTCGTGCTGCGCGCCGCCATCCCCGGACCGCGCGACACCGGCGCCGTTGACCTCGTCGAAACGCCGTGGCCGTTCTCAGCCGATTCGGCGTCCGCGGCCGAGCCCGAACCCGAGCCCGAACCCGAACTCGCACCCGAATCCGACTCTCAGCACCGGAAGGACCCGAACATGGAGACCGAGAACCAGAACGACGAGCTCGCAACCGCGGGACGCCTGCGCACCATCCCCGACCCGTTCCCGTGGGGAGCTGCCGACCTCGACGACGACGCCGAAGACATCGAAGCCACGCGCATCGTCTCCGCCAACGGCGGCGACCGCTTCGTGTTGCAGTTCAGCACCGGCGAGAGCGTGACCGTCGCCGGCGCCGGCCTGATCGGACGCAACCCGGCCGCCCAGCCGGGGGAGTACGTCGACCAGCTCGTGTCGATCTTCGACGTCGGCAAGTCGGTATCGAAGACGCACCTCGAATTCGGTCAAGAAGGCGGCCGGTTCTGGGTGAGCGACCGCTACTCCACCAACGGGTCCGTCGTGCGTC